>NZ_JAVJQP010000100.1:0-95270 GCF_040218875.1 Coleofasciculus sp. D1-CHI-01 | reverse complement strand
ACTCGTACTTATGGTCATATTAGCGCTAGAGGTGGGGCAATTGCTGGAGATGGCGGTTTTGTCGAAACCAGTAGTGCTGGCTTTTTAGATGTTCCTTTTGCTCCCGATATCACAGCACCTGCTGGGGATGGGGGAACTTGGTTAATTGACCCCTACAATATCACCATTAGTGGGGTGGCTGATAGCAATAGTGGCACTGCGCCTAATTTTACTGCTACGGCGGATAACTCAGTACTCAATATTAATACGCTCTTAGCTGGCTTAACTGGGGGTAATGTCACTGTAGACACAGGAGCCGCAGGCACCCAAGAGGGAAATATCACTCTAGCTACAGATTTAGATTTTAACGGCACGGGGCAGAGAGCCTTAATCTTGAATGCGGCAAACGATATCATCATCGATGGGAAGATATTTGATAGCACCCCCGATGCGGCTAATACACCAGGGGATGGATTGGCTTTAGATTTTCAGGCAGGGGGCGCTGTTCAACTCAATCAAAGTATTTCAACTAGCAAGCAAAACCTCTTTATTACCGCCAATGGTGCGATTACTCAAACGGCTGGAACATTAGATATTGGTGGTAGAACTCGGTTAGCCGCAGGTGCAGCGAATAACATCGCCCTCAACAATAACGGCAATAACTTCAATGAGGTTTTAGTCACCAGTGCTAACAATGTCTCACTCAGAGATGATATCAATGATGTTAATAACATTGCAATACAGCTAGGAAGTTCCGATAAATCAGCACCTTTTGACCAACCTTTTAACATTTCGGGTACTCTTAACATCACGGCTAATGGTACTATCACCGACTTGGAGAACCTCACGGTTGGGGGTGTCACCACCTTAAATGCTACTGGGAATGATATTACTCTAGATAATGCCAACAACTTCAGTACAGTAGCTGCCAATGGCGCAAATGTTCAATTAAACGACAGCAATGGGATTGTTTTAGATGCTTCTACGATTACTGGAACATTCGCTGTGACTGCCGGGGGTGCAATTATGGATAGTGGCAACCTAAATGTTACGGGTGGCACGACGACATTAAATGCTAATGGCAATGACATTACCCTAGATGATGCCAATAACTTCAGTACAGTAGTCGTAAACAGTGGCGCAAATGTTACCTTAAACGACAGCAATGGGATTAATTTAGGCGCTTCCACAATTACGGGTAATTTAGGTGTGACTGCCACCAATGTGAATATTAATGGTACAGTTTCAGCGGCAAATGCCACCTTCCAACCAAGTAGCGCTACCTCAACGATTGGTATAGGTGATAGTGCGGCAGGTGCTTTTAACCTGAATGGGACAGATTTAAGCAATTTACAATCCAATGGCACAGTCACAATTGGCAATAGTACCGTTACAGGAAACGTTACGATTAACGATGTTGACCTGAGTGGTGAAACGTTTAACCTGACAGTACAAGGTGGCAATCCCACATTCACTAATACTATAAACCTACCGAATAACCTGAATGTTACCGCGACAACAGGAAACATTACCCAAAACATCGGTACGGTAACAGTAAATGGTCAAGCTACACTGGCAACAGGAACGAGCAATGATATCACATTTGCCAATACTACCAATAACTTCAACACAGTAGCCGTAAGCAGTGGCAGAAACGTCACCTTAAACGACAGCAATGAGATTGATTTAGGTGCTGCCACGATTACTGGCACATTAGATGTTACTGCCGGGGGTAATATTACCGATAGTGGCAACCTGAGTGTTACAGGTGAGACGACATTAAATGCCAATGGCAATGATATTACTTTAAATAATGCCAATAACTTCACTACAGTAGTCGCCAATGGCGCAAATGTTACCTTAAACGACAATAATGGGATTGATTTAGGCGCTTCTAATATTACTGGCACATTTGGTGTGACGGCTGGGGGTAATATTACCGATAGTGACAACCTGAGTGTTACAGGTGACACGACATTAAATGCTAACGGCAACGATATCACCTTAAATAATGCCAATAACTTCAACACAGTCGCCGTTAGCAGTGCCAGAAACGTTACCCTCAACGACACCAATACTATCCAACTGTCATCTTTAACAATTAACGGTAGCTTAGAAGTCAATTCAAGTAACACGAACATTATCGGCAATATCACCACAGGAAATAACATTACCTTTAATAGTCCAGTCACTCTAGATAACGATGTGACCTTAGATGCTGGACTAACCACTCTGTCTTTTGCCTCCGGCTTAAATGCCAATAGTTACTCATTAACCCTAAAAGCTGGTGAAATTAATAATTTAGGTGCAATCACAAACGGAAATAGCCTAATCCTAAAACCTGCCACATCTAACCAAGCCATCACCATTGGTGCAACCAATAACAACACCACCGCTTTAGACTTGACAACGAGTGAATTAAATGAATTTCAATCTAACTTTAATACCCTAACCATCGGACAGGGAAATACAAACCCGATTACCATCAACCCAATTGAATTTAATAAACCAGTCACCATTCAGGGGGCAACCATTGATGTTAACGGAACCATCACCGGGTCAGGAAACGCCTCCATTACCCTCAATAGTGCAACCACAAACCTGAACGCTAATATCGCCACCGCTAACCAGAACATTACGATTACGGGTAACACTAATCTGGGAAATCCCGTCCTCCTTAATACCAACAGTGGTGCAGGTAATATCAATCTTAATGGCGCAATTAATGGAACTCAGACACTCACTCTTGATGCAGGAACAGGTAATATTAACGCTACAGGAAACATCGGTGACATCACTCCCTTAAATAACCTGACGATTAATCGTGCCAACACTGTTACCACCCAAAATATTACAGCCACCACCGTTACCGTTACCGCCAATCAAACCATTAATACAGCCAACATCAATACTAATTCAACCCTCAATCCCGGTGGAGACATTACCCTAACCAGCAATAATGGAGTAATTACCACCAACAACCTGACAAGTTCCGGAACCAGTGGCGGTGATATTTTTATCCAAGCCTTGAACTCGATGACTCTGGGTGAAATTAATAGTAGCGGTAGTTCTGGCGATGGCGGTGATGTCACCCTTGACCCCATTGGCGATATTGAAGTTAGCTTTATTAACGCTGAAGGAGGTAACAATGGCAAAGGCGGTAACATTGATATCACCGCAGGTCAATTTTTCCGCGCCACCGATACCTTTACCGACGCTAACGGTGAAGAAGCCAGTATTTCTAGCGCTGGTGGGGATGATAATGGTAGTATTACGATTCGCCATGGAGGTAACGGCGAGACTCCCTTTATTATTGGTGATGCCACAACCAATGGTACAGTTGGTGCAATTACCGATGGTGATATTACTATCCTTCCCACACAATCCTTGCTCTTTACCCAGATAGACGGCGACATCGAAATTATTAGTGTTGATGCACCGACAATTCCTGAAGAAGAACCTGTGGATGATGCCCCAATCAATCTCGTTGATATCATCCAACCCACTGAGGATAACGAACTTCCAGAAGAAGATAACAACGTATTACTCGAAGAAGACACCAGCGTTAATCCAGTTGATGTTATCCAACCGACTGAAGTTAGCGAACTTCCGGAAGAAGATAATAATCAATTAGCCGAAGACGAAGACACCAGCGAACCCTCCGAATCAGCATCCGTTCCCACCACAACCAACACCACCACAACCCCAGCCGCTGAAACGGAAGTGGCTCAACAAGAAGGCAACTTCACCAATGCGTATGAAAGTCATCTCGGAGTTAGAAATACCCGCACCGTTACGCCTCAAGAAACCAAAGCCCAGCTTACTCAAATTGAACAAATTACTGGCATAAAACCCGCCCTGATTTACGCTTTCTTTAAACCCCAAACCCCCACTCCCGAAAAACCCAAACCCAAAAACCAAAACGAAATCCTTTGGCAGTTTAATGCTTCCACCCCTCAACACCAACAACTTTCAACTAACCCTAATCCCCAACCCACTGACCAACTGGAACTCGTCCTGGTTACCGCTTCTGGAGACATCATTCGCCGTCCCGTTCCCGGTGCAACACGAGAAAAAGTCCTGCAACAAGTGCAACAACTACGTCGCGCTGTCACCAATGTTCGCATTCCTCGCCCCTATAAACCGTCGGCGCAACAACTTTATGATTGGTTAATTTCCCCCATTGAAGAAGAATTACAAGCCCAAGAAATTAATAATCTTAGCTTCGTCATGGATAGTGGCTTGCGTTCTCTTCCCATCGCTACCCTCTATGATGGAAATCAATTTATTATTGAGAACTACAGCGTCGGATTAATGCCCAGTTTTAGCCTCACTGATACTCGGTATGTAGATATCCGCAACGCTGATATCTTAGCCATGGGCGCTTCTCGATTTGAGGAACAAGACCCTTTACCGGCTGTCCCCCAAGAATTATCCTTGATTACCAATCAGTTGTGGTCAGGGGAATCCTTTCTTAACCAAAAGTTTACCCTAGAAAATCTCAAACAAGCCCGCGCTAATCAACCCTTTGGCATTCTCCATCTCGCCACCCATGGAGAGTTTAAAGCTGGAAAACCGAGTAACTCCTATATTCAGTTTTGGGATACCCGATTAACCCTAGATAAATTGCGAGAGTTACAATTAGATAATCCCCCAGTTGAACTGATGGTGTTAAGTGCTTGTCGTTCAGCCCTAGGGGATGAACAAGCTGAATTAGGCTTTACCGGATTAGCGGTACAAGCTGGGGTAAAATCGGCATTGGGGAGTCTCTGGTATGTCAGTGATAGCGGGACATTAGGACTGATGACCACATTTTATCAACAGTTAAAACAAGCCCCGATTAAAGCTGAAGCTTTACGACAGGCACAATTGGCAATGATGCGGGGGGAAGTAAAATTAGACGGTGATGAATTAGTCACGCCATCGGCTAGGATTTCTTTACCTGAGGAATTACTCAACCAGGGAACTATTGATCTGACTCATCCCTATTATTGGAGTGCGTTTACTTTAGTCGGGAATCCGTGGTAGTTAAGAGGAAACAACCAATAACAAACAAATAACAAATGACTAATGACCAATGACCAATGACGAATAACAAATAACTAAAACTGCCCATTCCCCTGAACCACCTGTTTGAGTGTGGTTAACGTCTCCAAAGTAATCATCCCGCGACGATACCCTTTTTGATTAGACATCCCCAGAAATACCGAGTCCCCACGTTGGGGATTGCGGGAAAATCGTGGTGAGGAATTGAGATAAACCGAAGCACTATCAACTTTGAGAGAAAATTGGCGACTTTCCAGATAAGACTCAGTAACTAAGCAGTCAGCATGGCGACTACTGTATTGATTAATCCACTCGATCGCGTCTTCGGTGTTATCGACTAATTTGAAGGCGACGACTTTACCTAAATACGGTTGACTCCATTCTGATTCAGACGCTAGAGTCAATTGATCGGGAAACTTTGCCACCAACTCAGCATCAGCTTTGAGTTTAAAACCTTTGTCACTTAAACTCTTACAGAGATTCATTAACGAGGATGGCTTTTGATTGCGATGGATCAAGACTTTTTCAATCGCATTCACTGGATCAGGGATACTGGCGTGGCTGTCTAAAATAATCGATCGCACCCCATCCCAAGTCCCTGATTCAGACCAGTAGAGATAGCAGTTCCCCATTGCTGATCTTAAAACGGGTACCGTTGCTTGTTGCAAAACTTGCTGCACTAGCGTCGGGCGTCCATAAGGAATCACCAAGTTTAAATAGTCATCTCGTGTGACTAAATCTCGCATAGAAGCCCCCTGTTCAGACGGGAACAATTCCAAACAACCTGAGGGTAAACCCGCCTCGTCCAAGGCGTTCTGTAACGCTTGGGCAATCACTTGATTCGATTGACTGGCTTCGCTAGTCCCTTTTAATATCAGACTATTCCCCGTTTTAATGCAAAAACCCGCCGCGATCGCACCTAACTCAGGGAACGCCTCATAAATTAAGGCAATCACGCCCAACGGCATCATTTGACAATAGGTTTGAGAATGGTCAAGTTGATAAGACGCATTCATCACCCGACGAATCGGATCAGATAATTCCCCAATCCGCTGCAAAATCCCAATCGCAATCTGGAGTCGTTCTGGCGTCAGCTTCAGCCAATCTAATACCAAATCAGGAACTGCCATTTCTCGACTGGCTTCCAAGTCCATGGTATTGGCATCCAAAATATCATCAAACGCATTTTGCAGGGCTTTTACCATGGCTTGAACGCCACGCGATCGCTCAACTCCTTTTGTCGTTGCCAACACCACAGATGCCCGATGTGATCTGGCAATCACACGGTTGGACTGAGGCGTAGGATCAGAGGCTTCCATATCCATCATTTACGAACGCCGATAAGCTAACCAAACCATAAGCGCTGGCAACACCGCTAAAATCACTGCCAGTAATGCCCAGAGAATTATAGACGGACCGGTTGGAGATTGCAGCGCTAGGGGTAACCAGACAATCAGCAAAACCAGCACGATTAAGAGGGCTACAGGTAGATAGCTTTCGCCAAGATTCCCTTGGGTACTCGCCCAGCGATGACCTGTCCAACGCCACGTTTTTTTGTAGGGATAAGTCGTCGATAATTGCTCGATTATAAGCCCATTTTCTTCAAGAACGAAAATCTGCTGACAGCGATTACAGCCAAATGCTTCTGTCAGGGTAATCGGCACTAAACACCCCCGCCGCCGACAAGGGCAGGGATATTCCTTACTTAAATCTATCTTTTGAGCTTTCTGAGGTGGCACAAGCGCTATTCAAAACCAAGATTACGTTGATGATTGAATGTTCCTGATGACATAATCAGGCTGCATCGTGATTCACTATAACTTAAACTTATCCCCATCAATTCTCCACTAGAGGCTTTCTGGGAGACGCTCATGCTCTCATATTAGCGCTTTCTTTCCCCTTGACCAATTTTGGGTAACCAGCCCTGCATAGACAAACTGTATATAAGAAAAAGCGAGGTCATTACAACTTCGCTTTTAAACTAAGCGGGTAACGCGATTCGAACGCGCGACATTCACCTTGGCAAGGTGACGCTCTACCACTGAGCTATACCCGCATTTATTTTGCTTTATACAGTGTCTCAGAATAATCGAGCTTTGTCAAGTGATTTATTGAGTTGCCATGACTCTCCTGTTCCAGGACATGACCTGCAACAGGGAGAGGTAGAGTCTGAGTAGATCATGAATTCCCAGACTCATTGTATTCTGAAGCTGACTCTGAAGGAAGAGACCGCCCTGATGAAACAGGCAAAGACTGAGGAGTTCCTGCCGGATCATAAGCATTATAAGAGGTTGAGCCATTTTGCCCCTTGAACTGCTGCATTAAACTCGCCATTTCTAAGGCACTCATGGCATATTCCCAACCCTTATTACTCTTGATTCCTGCCCGTTCTAAGGCTTGCTGCATCGTATCAGCCGTTAGAACCCCAAAGACGACAGGGATTCCAGTTTGAAAGCTAGCGGCGGCAATGCCCTTGGAGACTTCAGCCGCCACATAATCAAAATGGGGGGTTTGACCGCGAATGACAGCGCCCAAGCAAATCACCGCATCATAGCGGTGGCTAAGGGCAGCTTGACGAGCCATGAGAGGGACTTCAAAACTACCTGGCACCCAAATATAATCAACTTGGGAGCCATGAGGATTGGGATCAACACCGTGGCGTTTCAGGCAATCTTGACACCCGGCTAATAGCTTCTCTGTCACAAGATCATTAAATCGACCGATGATAATTGCCAAGCGCAGGGAGCTGGCTGATGTGAAATTTCCCTCAAAAACTGCCATGGCTATCTTTGCCTTCTTGCGTCATGAGCATCTGTCTGTTGGTGGAGAAGCCCCGTCTGAATTTAATCCTTCAGGCGGGGAGAAGGTCAGGCTACCACAAAATAGTTCAGGATGCCAACCACAATAACCAGAGCCAGCCAAAGCCCTGAACCTAGCCAAATCAAGTTTTTTGATTGCTCCCAGTTTTGGGGGGTAGCATAGGCGACAGGGACACCCACCACCATGACGAATGACAAAATAACCAAAGCTGCCAGTGATATTTGAAATAAGATAGACATTTCCTGTTGTGCCTTTCAAGACGTTAAATCCTTCTGATTAGTAAGCTACCAAAAATTGACCCGCTTTTTTGAAAAAACTGAAAATCAACAACAAGGCAGATGGGGAAGATGAGGGAGCAGGGGGAGCAGGGGGAGCAGGGGAAGCAGGGGAAGCAGGGGGAGCAGGGGAAGCAGGGGGAGCAGGGGGAGCAGGGGGAGCAGGGGAAGCAGGGGGAGCAGGGGAAGCAGGGGGAGCAGGGGAAGCAGGGGGAGCAGGGGAAGCAGGGGGAGCAGGGGGAGCAGGGGGAGCAGGGGAAGCAGGGGGAGCAGGGGGAGCAGGGGGAGCAGGGGAAGCAGGGGGAGCAGGGGGAGCAGGGGGAGCAGGGGGAGCAGGGGAAGCAGGGGGAGCAGGGGGAGCAGAGAGATCAAACAAATGACGAATGACAAATGACAAACCATGGACTTAATCTTGTGTCACATGATTAGCGACTTTGATGCCCTAGGAGCGGCTGTTGGGCTGACGCGCCTGAAAACAGGAGCGAAACTTGTCCTAACCGGGGGCGCTCACCCGGCGGTTCGGGATTTTTTGGCACTGCATCGGGATGAGTATGCTTTGATTGAACGACGTTCGGTTAAAGTAGACCAAATTCATTCCCTTGTCGTGGTGGATACCCAAAAGCGCGATCGCTTAGGTAAAGCCGCTCAATGGTTCGACTTGCCTCATCTTAGTGCCATTGAACTTTACGATCATCACAGCGACACTCATTGTGATATTCCTGCCACATTCCGACAGGTTGAACCCGTTGGTGCCACCACAACGCTCATCGTTGAGCAATTACAACAAACCTCAATCCAATTAACTACAGCCGAAGCCACAGTGATGGCACTCGGTATCCATGTGGATACAGGTTCCTTAACCTTTGACCAAACTACCCCACGGGATGCCATGGCTCTGGCTTGGTTAATGACACAAGGGGCAAATATCCGCCAGATTGCTGACTATGTTGATCCAGGACTTTCGCCCCAGTTGCAACAACTGCTCACCACCGCCCTAGACCAGTTACAATCTCAAAATCACCAAGGTTATACCCTTTCTTTGGTATTCCTAAAAACCCCAGACTATGTACCAGGACTATCAAGTTTAGCCTCGCGATTAGTTGACCTGACCGAAAGCGACGCCCTATTGTTGGCGGCGGAGTATGGGGGAGCTGGGGGAGATGGGGGAGATGGGGGAGCTGGGGGAGCTGGGGAAGCAGAGGGAGCTGGGGGAGCTGGGGGAGATGAGGGAGCTTGTAGAGACGTTCCGGTGAAACCTCTAGAAGATGGGAGTGAATCCAACTATCAACACTCAAAATCATCTCGCCTGACGATTATCGGGCGATCGCGAATTCCTGGCACGAATTTAAATGCGCTCTTACAACCCCTAGGTGGAGGGGGGCATTCTCAAGCCGCCGCTGTCACCCTACGCCATGAAAATCCCCCAGAGGTTTTGCCCCAACTCGTTGATCAATTCAAGGAACAAATTCCCCAACCCCTAAGCGCCCTAGAGTTAATGTCTTCCCCGGTGCGAACTATTCGCCCCGATACAACCGTTGGCGAAGCGCAGCGGATTTTGCTGCGTTATGGCCATTCTGGACTGTCTGTTGTTGATCAAAATGACCAGTTAATTGGGATTATTTCACGGCGAGATATTGATTTAGCACTGCATCACGGTTTAGGTCATGCCCCAGTTAAAGGGTATATGACCCGAAACCTGAAAACCATTACCCCCCAAACCTCACTACCCGAAATTGAGTCGCTGATGGTGACTTATGATATTGGACGCTTACCCGTGTTAGAGAATGGGCAGTTAGTCGGGATTGTCACTCGTACCGATGTCCTGCGACAATTGCGCCAAGAGCAAGAGCGTTGGGGAGAGACTTGCCCCATCCAGATGACCTATCCCTCATCCCGCCTGTTAAATATGCGGGAACGCCTTGCTCCTACCCTGTGGCAATTGCTCACTCAAGCCGCCCAGGAAGCCCAGGAACGGGGTTGGCATCTCTATGTGGTGGGGGGAGCCGTTCGGGATATTTTGCTGGCGGATGAGAGCCAACCGCTGCTCTTAGAAGATGTGGATTTGGTGGTTGATGGGTTTCATCGGGCGGCTGATGTGGGTGCAGGTGTAACTTTGGCGAAAGCCTTGCGAGAACGGTATCCGAATGCTCGCTTAGATGTGCATGGGGCGTTTCAAACGGCAGCATTACTGTGGCATAATGACCCGGTGCTGGATTCTTTGTGGATTGATATTGCCACTGCCCGAACTGAGTTTTATCCTTATCCGGCGGCGAATCCAGAAGTGGAAGCCAGTTCTATTCGCCAGGATCTCTATCGGCGAGATTTTACGATTAACGCCATGGCAGCCCGACTGACCGGAAGGCGAGGTGAAGCGTTGCCCCTACTGGATTTTTTTGGCGGGATGTTGGATTTGCGATCGCGTCAAATTCGCGTCTTGCACGCTAATAGTTTTATCGAAGATCCTACCCGGATTTATCGAGCGGTGCGGTTTGCGGTGCGCTTAGGCTTTGAACTGGAACCCCAGACTAAAGACTATATCCAGTATGCACTAGAGAGTGGTGTTTATGAGCGATCGCTAGGAGCAAATACGCGAGCGCCTGCTCTAGAAACCCGCTTGAAAGCCGAATTAAAGTACATCCTAGAAGCCCCTTATTGGCAACGGGCATTCCAACTCATCGGCTCACTCGGAGCATTGCGCTGTCTTCATCCCAGCTTAAAGCTTGACTCATTGTTATGGTGGCGGGTTCGTCTAATTGACCGTTGGTTACGACGCTTTGACCCTGACCAAACCCTAAAACATTGGCAGATGCGTCTAGAGGTGTTAATTGCCTATCTAGACCCTCAAGAACGCGGCAAGGTGGCAAAAAAGTTACAACTGCCTAATGATAGTATTGAGCGACTTCAGCATCTCGGACAAGCCCAAACCGAAGTGGTGGAGTCTCTACCCCAATGTCAGCATCCCAGTGAAGTCGTATTGCTGCTACGTCAGTATAAATTACCTACCTTGGTTTTGATTGCCGTACACAGTTCTAGAGCAATTCGGCGCAAGTTGTGGCACTATTTCACAAACTTGGCAACCGTGCAAGCTCCTCTTAATGGCAATGATCTCAAAGGTTTGGAGTATAAGCCAGGACCACACTATAAAGAGATATTAGATGCCCTGTTAGCCGCAACTTTGGATAGCGTGATTAAGAATAAAGCAGATGCCAAAGCATTTTTAGATCAGCATTATCCTTGCTCTAATTGACAATCACCCGCGTCGAAGCACGGGTGATTCTTCGTTCATCCAGTCACCTTAAAGTATTGACTCTCATCAATACAAAAGAGGGCGAGTTGTCCCGAAGAGTTTTTAACAGCAACCGTCGCTACACCAAAAACCTGACCAAAATTTGGATATACTCCATCTAGGCTATAGCATTATTTGTGCTTGTGGGGAGTGAATTTTTATGAACTTGAAGGCAGGACGGGCTTTAAACAAAGGGAAATATGTTCTCAGTACCCAACTGGGTGCGGGTGTTTTCAGTCTCACCTATAAAGCAACCGATACAGAGTTAGGTCAATCGGTTGTGATCAAAACCCTAGGTGCAGCGCTGCGCCAGCATCCAAATGTTAATCAATTCAAGCAGCAATTTTTAGACATTGCCAAACGCTTGAACTACTGCCAGCATCCTCATCTAGTTCGCGTCCTCGACTATTTTGAGGACAAGGGATATCCCTATCTGGTTATGGAGTATATCCCCGGACAGACATTGGCAGACGTTCTGCAAGCGGGTTCCTTGCCAGAGGCTGAGGCGATCAACTATATCCGTCAAATCAGTGATGCGGTAAAGGTTCTACACCAAGTCGAGTTACTACACCGAGATATCCAACCTAAAAACATTATTCGGCGTCAGGATAGCGATCGCGTTGTGTTATGTGAAGTTGGGATGCTCTATGAGTTCACCCCAGGCATCAAACAAACCTACGCCAGCTTCCTCTCTGCTGGCTATGCTCCTCCAGAAGACAACACCTTGGCAAACACAGCGACGCGGCAAACTGATATCTATGCCTTAACCGCCACATTCTACTGCTTACTCACCGGATATCCTCCCTTACCCGCACCTGTGCGACAGAGGTTATCAGCCCAGGGAGACAATTGTCTATTTTCCTCACTCTCGCCAGCCCCGTCTAAATTGAGTCCCACCATTCAACAAGCATTACAGTACGGTTTAGAACTCATCCCCAAAAACCGTCCCCAAACGATAGACACTTGGCTAAAGCAGCTTCCCCTTCAGGAGTCTGTTACTATCCTTGAACCGATAACCACTCAGCCAGTGGAAAACCAGCCAAAGTCAAAAGTAGGTTCCCTACCTGGCAAGTCCAAGGTTAACCCTGTGCCATCAAGGGGAGCAAAGAGTCAACACTCAACCTTGAGTCAGGGCGGGTTTTGTACAAACGTTACCATCAATAGCGAAACAAAATTTCCTAAACCCGCCCCTACAAACCCGTTTCCCGATGAGCCTAGCGTTGGGTCAAAGACGCGCCATGGCACGTCTCTACATTCAAACCTCAAACCTCCCCAAACCAAAGCCTCAATACCGTTACAAGCCTTGTTCATGACAGGAGCGATCGCGGCGTCAGCCGGGATTGGATTCGGTTGTGCTGTACGACTCAATCAACCAAGTGAACCTGGAGCAACGATTTTGCATACCCAACAAACCTTTCCTCCCCGTAGCGATTGGCCCGTTTCCGAACCTCCAAAATTTGTCAGAGAAAAGGGCACAGAGAACAGGGAACAGGGAATGTTTTGACCCTTGGCTGCGCTAGTTGGGAACCTGGTTTGTCGGGGCGGGTTTCAAGCACGTTATAATTCGTTACAGATACCCACAATATTTTCCCAATGAGCAATCCAGTCATTCATGCCTTTTTTGTAGGACGATCGCTAGCTCAAACTCTGGGCGATCGCGTAGAAGACTCCTTAACGAATGCTCTGAGCGAACTTGGCAAATTTGATGCTGAACAGCGAGAGCATTTGCAACAGTTTACTGAGCAAGTCATGGAAAGGGCGCAACAGGAAATGGAAATCGCCATGGGCGATCGCTCTTCTAGTACTACTGTTTCGACTGGTTCTCAATCCGTTGACCTACAAGCTACTATTGACGAGTTACGAGCTGAAATTGCTCGCTTGCGGACTGAGCTACAACTCTATCGCAATGAATCAGTGACTTGATTTGAGTGATCCTGGAGGTATTTCCAGGTTGAGGTAACAGCAAGCGTGCATGACGGCAAATTCCTTGAAGCCTTGGAGCCATCTGCCTTGGAGCCATCTGCCTTGTCTCTACCAAAAAGGGGGTAGTCACCCCAGATTTGGTATTACAGATACTCGCTTGGGGTGTGCTTAGCTTTCAAAGATTTTGAATTTTTATTAAGATTAAGAGGAGACCATCATTCAGGAATCTAGGTGTCTGCTGTTTCTGATAACTATGTCAACCTCAAACAATATAAGGAACGCCAGGTGTCTAGCCAACGTTCCCTAAGAGGGATAAACCAAGACAAGGCATATCGTTGGAATCGGGAAAACTATTCCCGACATCGACGATTTGTCGATATTTGGACATTTGTTTTAACCCTCCTCTTCCAGTTGTGGCTCAACGGCAAACCTTGGAGCTATCCAGGGGGTATGACCGATGCAAAACAGGCGGCTCGTCGTAAGACACAGGCAATCTGGATTCGAGATACGTTTTTAGAGTTAGGTCCAACCTTCATCAAGGTGGGACAGCTATTTTCAACTCGGTCTGACTTATTCCCTGGTGAATATGTAGAGGAACTGTCTAAACTACAGGATCGCGTCCCCGCTTTTAACTACGATCAAGCCGAGGCAATTGTCAAGAAAGATTTAGGGAAATCTGTAAGTGAACTCTTTGACAATTTTGATCCGATTCCTCTAGCAGCAGCCAGTTTAGGACAAGTCCACAAAGCTCAACTCCAGAGTGGGGAAGAGGTTGTGGTCAAGGTACAACGACCGGGCTTGCGGAAACTGTTTACGATAGACCTACAAATTCTCAAGGGGATTGCCCGTTACTTCCAAAATCACCCCGATTGGGGTCGAGGTCGAGACTGGATGGGCATTTATGAAGAATGCTGTCGCATTCTTTGGGAAGAGATTGATTATCTTAGTGAAGGGCGCAATGCTGATACCTTCCGCCGTAATTTCCGCACCTACGATTGGGTAAAAGTTCCGCGTGTCTATTGGCGCTATACCTCAAATCGAGTCTTAACCCTAGAGTATGCTCCAGGAATTAAGATTAGTCACTACGAGGCACTAGAAGCCGCTGGATTGGATCGGAAACTGCTGGCTCAACTAGGGGCAAAAGCTTACCTACAGCAGTTGCTCAATGACGGTTTTTTCCATGCCGATCCCCATCCCGGCAATATTGCGGTTAGTCCGGAAGGCTCATTGATCTTCTATGATTTCGGCATGATGGGGCGGATTAAGGCAAATGTCAGGGAAGGGTTAATGCAGACGCTTTTTGGCGTTGCCCAAAAAGATGCCAGTCGAGTTGTTGAGTCTTTGGTCGCATTAGGTGCCTTGTCTCCGGTTGATGATATGGGTCCGGTGCGGCGTTCGATTCAGTATATGCTGGATCACTTTATGGATAAGCCATTTGAGAATCAGTCGGTGAGTGAAATTAGCGACGATCTCTATGAAATAGCTTATGGTCAGCCATTTCGCTTTCCGGCAACCTTCACGTTTGTGATGCGAGCCTTTTCCACCTTGGAAGGAGTGGGCAAGGGCTTAGACCCAGAATTTAACTTTATGGAAGTGGCAAAACCTTTTGCTCTGCAAATCATGACTAACGGTAATAGCCCTGAGGGTAATACATTCTTGAATGAATTGGGACGCCAAGCGGCTCAAGTGAGTAATACGGCGTTGGGATTACCTCGGCGGATTGAGGATACGATTGAAAAATTAGAACGGGGAGATATACGTCTACGGGTTCGTTCTATCGAGTCGGATCGGATCTTGCGCCGCATGAGTAGCATTCAGATAGGAACAAACTATGCGTTACTACTCAGTGCATTCACATTGTCAGCTACGATCTTATTTGTTAATGGTCAAGTCGGGCTGGCATTAGTTGTGGCGTTAGTCGCCGCCGCGATCGCTTTTGCCCTAATTCGTTTACTCCGAAGACTCGACCGATACGATCGCATGTTATAACTCCCATAAGGTTATTGACGCCAGCACAAACTTTATGAAATGTCGCTTTACGGGTCTCACTGACCCGGGCTTAATTCGTACCGTAAACCAGGACTATTACTACATCGATCCGAAGGGACGCTTTTTCATTGTCGCCGACGGCATGGGCGGTCATGCCGGGGGACAGGAAGCCAGCCAACTGGCTACAGAGGTCATTCAGGCACGTTTAGAGCGGCAATGGCTAGAGTCAGTCCCTTCGGAAACGTTACTGGAACAAGCCCTCTACGATGCTAATCAGGCAATCTTAGAGGATCAAAAAAAGCATCCCGAACGGGCAGACATGGGCACGACGGCTGTCGTGGTCATCTTCCGTAAAGGTCAGCCTTGGCTGGCTCATGTGGGTGATTCTCGCCTCTATCGATGGCGACAATTAAAACTCGAACAAATGACGGATGACCATACCTGGGTAGCACGCGCCATGAAAGCTGGGGATCTGACTCCAGAACAGGCGCGAACGCATCCCTGGCGTCATGTGTTGTCCCAATGTCTAGGTCGCAAGGACTTAAAGTCAGTTGATGTCGAGTCCATGGAGATTCTGTCAGGAGATTTCCTGCTCCTTTGTACCGACGGACTGACTGAGGAACTCTCGGACACCGCGATCGCGTCCCATCTCCAATCCAATGGGGATGGCGAAGAGATTGCCGCTAACCTAATTGCCGCCGCTAAAGACAAAGGCGGACGGGACAATATCACCGTGATCCTAGTCAAAATTGACGCGATCTGACCCAGAGAGCTTAAAAAATAGTTAAATTTTCGGGCTTGCACCATTTAACCGTCACGGCGATCCCTTGAGCGCCCTCTTGTTCTAAATCCTCAATGTAACCCGCTTCATAAGACGCGGCTTCTTCTGGAGTATCATAAGGTCCAAAGTAGTAAGTGACCGCAGGTTCTGCGGTGACAATTTCTACCCACCAAGCGAAGGAACTCTCTTGCTCTGTGTCAGGAGTTAGGCTTCGTATGCTGACAATCTTGCCACCTAATTGGGAAATTCGCCGCATCGTTTGGTTCATGCGGCTGTACGGAACTCTGATCAAGACAGAACTACTCCGACGAATGGGGTAGTTGAGGGTGTCGGTAGCTGCACTCTGACGCAAACCAACGACTTCATAAACAAAATAACGATTATCCAACAAGATACTACCTGTTAAGCCAGCAACACTTGAGATTTACCCAAATCCTAAGCCGAACTGCTACTTTCGCCCTTAACCACAGCCGCACCGATTAGATGAGCTAAACGTAAGGCTTCGGGGACTTTACCACAGTCCGTTACACGCTCTAGAACCGATGCGATAACTTGGGGATTCGCACCACAAACCTGAAAAAAGAAAGGGGGATAAGAATGAATGGTTCCAGCGCGTTGCAGGAGGTGGAGACGCTGTTCAGGTTGAGGTAAACGATGAATTGCCTGTTTGACTGCTTCTACATTAGGCATACGCCGCATCAGAGACACACAGGGGAGACTCAGGCGATCGCAAAGCTGGGGCAAGTCTATCAAATTAAAGCCACCAAAACCAATACCATCCAACAGCAAAACATGCAGTTGGGGTAAGAACTTCCGCCCAACTAATAGCTGAACAATCCTATCCGTCGCATCCCAGCCATCTCGTTCCACCTCTCCCCAAACCATCCCCTCAAAGCGCGTTCCCGCACAAACCACTCCCGCAATGGACACTTTGGCGCTGGCATGACGAGAAAACGGTGCGTCGTCAAAGCCAATGACGCGAATGACGCGATTGAGTCGCACAAGATCATCAAGTTCCATAGAGTTCCATGAAGCCAACCAATATCAATTGTACGGGTACTGATATTAGCTGAATGACAAATGACGTAGCTTGCTTCTCGCGAAGCGAGTATGACAAAGGACAAATGATGAATGACAAAGGACAAATGACAAATGACTATGACCAAAGACCTCGCTTGCCATTCGGCATAATTGTTGCCCAATTCGTTTTAGCTAAAGCTAACTGTTCCTCCGTAATTTTGGCATTGGCAAGATTCGCGCCACAGAGATTTGCCCCCTTAAGATTGGCATGATTCAGATAAGCAAAACTTAAATCTGCCCCGCGTAAATCTGTCCCCTCTAAATCCGAATTGCTCAAATAAGCCCGTCCTAAATTGGCATCTCGCAAATTTGCCCGAGTTAAGCTTGCCTGACCAAAATCAGCACTGGATAAATCAGCACCTTGTAAATTAATGCGAGTTAACTTGGACTGGTAAAAAATCCCGCCAGATAAATCCGATTTTTGTAAATCTAACCCACTTAAATCATGGGAAGCAAAATCTCTCCGACCTTTCATATATGCCGTTAACACACCATTAGCATCAAGTTTTTTGGGTCTACTGCTGGCAAAACTTTGGCTCGATGGTATATTCCCTGTATGAATTTCTGTCACTGACCTAGATATAAATTGACTGCGGGGATTACCATTACCCATGGTGTTGGGAGAACCCGGACGACTACGTTCCCGTCGTTCACGACGCTTACGAATCGCCTCCGCTAACTTCTGGGTCGCCGATGAAGGAGAGGAAGGAGAACTGGGCGAGTCTACCTCTTGAACTTCGGTGGAATTGCCATTTGTATTTGTATTCGATAGCCCAGAGGTCGGCATTGCCATTCCTTGAACCAAACTATCAAAATAAGGTTCTAAGTCTAGCGCTCTGAGAATCTCTTCTGCCGTTTGATAGCGATGACGAACAGAAGCCTCCAGCATTTTTTTCAACACAGTCGCAAAATGATCGCTGACTTGCACAGATTTACGCCAGACCATTTCACCAGTGGAGGGATTGTAATCTAAATCTTTTGGCGATTTTCCGGTGAGTAAATACACGCTAGTTACGCCAAGAGCATAAATGTCACTGGCATAAACGGGTCGCAATGCCATTTGTTCCGGCGGAGCAAAACCGGGAGTCCCAATGGCAAAATTTGTCAAGGCGGTTTGATCAGAGGTATTGGCAACGGCGGCTTGGTTGACTTCATCTTTAACCGCACCAAAGTCAATCAAGACCAGTTTTCGGTCTTGCTCTCGTCGAATTAAATTAGCCGGTTTGATATCCCGGTGGATCACCTCTTGGCTATGGATATATTTAATCAGGGGGAGAACTTCACTCAGAAATTGCTTGACTCCGGCTTCTGAGAGGGGACCACATTGTTTAATTTCTTGCTGTAACGTAAGTCCACTAATATACTCCTGTACCAAATAAAACTGCTGATTGTCTTGAAAAAAATCCAACAGTCGGGGAACTTGAGGATGATTGCCAATCTTGCCGAGGGTTCTGGCTTCTCGCTCAAATAGCTTTTGAGCCATTTCCAGAACCTGTGATGTGTTTGTTGCGGGACGAAGTTGTTTAATGACGCAACTGGGATTGCCAGGAAGAGACTCATCTCTGGCTAAAAACGTAGCGCCAAATCCGCCTTGACCTAGGGTTTTTAGCACACGATAGCGATTTCGCAACATAATAGGATGACCACACGCCTGACAGCTAGTGACGTGCAGCGGATTTTTGGGCTGAGGACAGTCAGGATTTAGGCAGTAGCTCATTCAGCATCACCAATGGGGCGTTTGTCCGGGCTAGGACGAAAGCTTTCTCAATTGTGATCGAAGCACCCGGCTTATCTATTAAGATCTATAGTTGACTTTAGTGGGAAACGCACCGCCGAATGCACCCTCGCTTTGGTAAGCCTTGGTAAGCAATCTTATCTATCTACAGGATATCTTAGTTTATCCTGTCGTTTAGGCACAGATGCCCAAATAACGCATTGATTTGAGTCTTTTTTGGATAAAGTCTTGATAAAGATTGTCCTCTGTTTGTGAAGAATGGGTAAAGTGTCGCAAGTCGGGGGAGCATGTAGAGACGTAGCATGCTACGTCTGGGATCTGGGGGATCTGGGGGATCATTGCCTATTCCCTGTTCCCTGTTCCCTGTTCCCTGTTCCCTGTTCCCTGTTCCCTGACGAATGACAAATGACGAATAACAAATCGGGTATAGTGAGATCAACAGTAACGGAACTGCATCTAAGCTGAGGTCGGTAAAAGCAAGAAATTAATGCGTATCTCTTTAAATTGGCTGCGGGAACTGGTGGATGTGACCCTAGCTCCCCAAGAAATTGCGGAAATTCTCACCAATGCTGGATTTGAGGTCGAGGATATTGAGGATCAGCGGCAGTTAGCCGATGGCGTAGTTGTGGGGAAGGTTCTGGATGTGCAGCCTCACCCCAATGCCGATAAGCTGAGAGTCACTCAAGTTGATATTGGAGACGCCAATGATCCAGTCACCATTGTCTGTGGCGCGGCTAATGTCCGGGCAGAGGCTTATGTCCCTGTAGCTACGGTAGGGACTTACCTGCCCACGGTGGATTTGAAAATTCGCTCCTCGAAACTGCGGGGAGTGCGTTCCGAGGGCATGATTTGTTCCTTGGCAGAAGTTGGCTTGGAAAAAGAGTCGGAAGGAATTCACATCTTTGAGGCACAGACGCTACAAGTGGGGAGTGATGCTCGTCCTCTCCTGGGACTTACGGATGTGATCCTGGATTTGACCGCAACGGCGAATCGGGCGGATGCGTTGAGTATGGTTGGGGTGGCTCGTGAAGTCGCCGCCCTGACAGGTGCATCTTTGAACCTGCCAAAAACGCCAGAGTTGACGATTCCTCAAGGTACGGGTGGGTTGACGTTGAAAATTGCTGACCCGAAAGCAAGTCCTGCTTATATCGGTACAGTTATTGAAGGCGTGAAAATTCAACCCTCGCCAACGTGGTTAAAACAGCGTTTACAAGCCGCCGGTGTACGACCGATTAATAATGTTGTAGATATTACCAACTATATTCTGTTGGAATGGGGTCAGCCTCTCCACGCCTTTGACCGCGATCGCTTACAACAAGTAGCAGGTGACAAATCCTTAACTATCGGGGTTCGCTTTGCTAAGGGAGAGGAATCGCTAACGACTCTAGATGGTCAATCCCGCACCCTTCATCCCCAAACGCTGTTAATTACCGCCAATGATCGTCCCGTGGCGCTGGGAGGAGTGATGGGTGGTGAGGAAACCGAAGTCCATGAGGGAACAGAGAATCTGGTTCTAGAAGCCGCCCTGTTTGAACCCGTTGCCATTCGTCGTTCCGCCCGCTCTCAAGGCTTACGCACGGAGGCATCCACCCGTTACGAACGGGGCGTCAATCAAGCCGAATTAGGCATCGCGGCTAAACGAGCGATCGCGTTAATCCAAGAACTCGCCCAGGGTAAACCCATTGTCCAAGAAGTCGCCGATACCCGCCCTGATCCAGATAGTTGGGTGCGATCGATTGAATTACGCCTAGAACGGGTGAATCAGGTACTCGGTCCAGTGGATTTGGGTGATGAGATTGGTGACATTCAGCCCGATGACGTTGAACGCATTCTCACGGCGTTGGCATGTCAACTGGAGTCTGTCGAATCCGACGAGGCGGTAAAATGGATGGTCACGGTTCCCCCCTACCGCTACCGAGACTTAGAACGGGAAATCGACCTGATTGAAGAAGTTGCCCGTCTCTACGGCTATGATAAGTTTTGTGAAGATTTACCGCCGAAAACCGAACCGGGTTATCTATCGATTGACCAGGTTTTAATCCGCAAGATTCGGGAAGCCTTCCGTGCATCTGGATTAACGGAATTGCTGCAATATTCCCTCGTGAAACCGGAAGAAAAAGAGGAGCAAATTAGCCTATCTAATCCTCTATTTGTGGAATATTCTGCCCTGCGTACTGACTTACTCTCAGGATTAATCGAAGTCGCCCAGTACAACCTCGAACAAGGGAATGGGGTATTGAATGGGTTTGAAATCGGGCGAATTTTCTGGCGTGACGAAGATGGATTTGCTGAAAGCGATCGCGTGGCGGGAATTTTGGGTGGTGATCCCAGTCAGGGGAAATGGACTAGAGGCGGACAAGATGCGCCGATGAGTTGGTATGAAGCGAAGGGAATCATCGAAAGCGTGTTTGAACGCTTAGGGTTAACCGTGGAATATCAACCCGATCGCCAGGATTCGCGCCTGCATCCAGGGCGTACCGCTTCCTTATGGATACAAGGCGATCGCTTGGGCAGATTTGGGCAACTGCATCCCCAGCTTCGAGTTCAATTGAGTTTACCCGATGAAGTCTATGGGTTTGAGTTAGACCTAGATGTCATGTTAAATGCCCTTGCCCAAGATGAAAACTTAACACCGAGATTTTCAGTTTATTCCACATTCCCAGCCGCCGACAGAGACATCGCCTTCTTTGTACCCGATACTGTCTCAGTCGCCGAGATTCAACGCACCACTCAACAAGCCGCCGGAAGCCTATTGGAATCGGTGCAATTATTCGATGAATATCGCGGGGAACGAGTGCCAGAAGGACAGCGCAGTCTGGCTTTCAGGTTAATTTATCGCGCAGGCGATCGCACGCTGAAGGACAAAGAAGTGGAATCCGCCCACCAGAAGGTTCGAGACGCCTTATTAGAAAAATTTGGCGTTAGCCTGAGAAGTTAAGTTGTCATTTGTCATTTGTCCTTTGTCATTTGTTAACAGTTGACTTGTTATGCCCAAATACGTAATGTGGGGTTAATGATAAAAGGCTTATTTGCCGGAAATTTCTAGATTTTTCTAGCAATTTTTCACCTTTTTGTTTCGCGCCATGCGTTCAATCGTATCACTAAGGCTGTTTGCGCCTATACTTTCTTTTTCCTGCTCTAACCACCGAATAGCCGTTTCGGTCAATGTCATAGTAACTTTGCGTTTGGATTCGTTGTAGATTTTCTTTCTGGACATCCTGACACTTTCGATTTGGTCGTGTACAATACGAATATAACACCGATTAAGTAGATTAAACCAATGCTATTAGGTTTTAAGACCGAATTAAAACTTAATAACAAGCAGCGAACGGCGCTAGCTAAACACGCTGGCGTTTCTCGCCATGCTTGGAATTGGGGTTTAGGTTTAACCAAACAGATACTCTTACACAATCGGGACAACCCAGAGGATAAAATCAAGTTTCCTACTGGGATTGACTTGCACAAGTGGTTGGTAGCTCTGGTTAAACCCATTTGCCCTTGGTATTACGAAGTGAGTAAATGCGCCCCTCAGTATGCGCTTAGGCAATTAGCTCAAGCCTGGAAAGATGCGTTTAAGAAAAATAAATTGCCACCTCGGTTTAAGAAGAAAGGACGGGGAGATAGCTTTACCCTAGATGGCTCAATTGCACTTGAGCATTTTAAAATCAGGGTTCCGGTTATTGGCTGGTTGAGGACCCATGAGCGGCTGCCCGTCTGTTTTCAGCCCAAGTCCGTCACCATATCCAGGACAGCAGACCGATGGTTCATCAGCTTTAAGCTGGAACATGAGCCAGTTAACCGACCCAAATCTCACTCTGTAGTGGGTGTTGATCTTGGTATAAAAGCATTAGCTGTCTTGTCTACTGGGATTGTAGTAGAGGGGGCAAAAGCTTATCGAAAGTACGAGTTGAAACTCTCTCGCCTGCAATGGTTAAACCGCCACAAGCAAATCGGTTCGGCTAACTGGAAGTCTTCCCAAATCAAAATAGCTCGTTTGCACCGGAAAATAGCCAACATCAGAAAGGACACGTTGCACAAGCTCACATCCTATTTAGCCAAAAACCACAGCCGAATAGGGATAGAAAATTTAAACGTGTCTGGGATGATGGCTAATCATAAGCTAGCAAAAGCTATCCAGGACATGGGCTTTTATGAGTTTAAACGCCAGCTAGAGTACAAGTGCAAGTTGTACGGGTCAACACTGGTCGTAGTAGACCAATGGTATCCCTCAACCAAAACCTGTTCTCGTTGTCATGTCATCAAGGATGAAATGCCTTTATCTGAGCGGGTTTTTCGGTGTGATAACTGCGGATTGGAAATTGATCGAGATTTCAACGCTTCCATTAATTTGGAAGTAGCCGCCAGTTAGGTGGGGGAGAGCCTGTGGACTGGTTAAGTGTCGTCACGGCCAGAATGAAGCAGGAAGTAAACAGCAAACTTTACCAGGTATTGGTAGATTTGTGTAAGTTTTATGTAACGGAAGCTACTGTGAGGACGTATTAGAAAAACGCGCTCCTCATCGCCAAGCGCATCTAGATGGTTTGACCCAACAAAAAGAATCAGGCGTTTTAATCACGATTGGTCCAACCAAAGATTTGACCAAAGTTTTTGCTATTTATGAAGCTGAAAATGAAGCCACTGTGCGCCAACTGATTGAGGCAGACCCCTATTGGCAAAATGGAATTTGGACAGAGTACGATGTGAAAGAATGGATTCAGGCATTTTAGGGTAACAGCGACGTGAGTCCAGAAAACCCATAAAATCTTTTACAGTAGTTTCTGCTAGGATTTTCCATTGTTCTATCGGATTAAGATTGACATCCTCACCGCCCCACCTTTAAAAGGATGGTCACTGAATGGAGGTCATGGGAGGTAACGGTAACTACAAAATTCCAGATTACAGCGTGGGTCTTACAACTCCCCCAAACCCCCACCATCAGATAAGGTTGTATCAAGATCGCTTTGCTTTACATTTGTTCATGGGTTGATCGGGACTTCATCTGCAACCCATGGAAAGCTGAACAAAAAAATGACAAACTTGACCAGAGTAAGCAACAACTCGCCTAAACTCATTATTGGGGAGATTAAGCAAATTCTGGTAAAGGTTAGAGAACACCCTCAATTCTACCCCAAACCAAGGGAGTGAGTCTGTCTTATGGCTTTCTCTCTAGCAGAGGGGGAAATCGTACAGGAATTTGAGTGCAGGTGCATTGAATGGATAGAGGTATAAATGAGCGATCGCAACAAGTCCTACGAACAACTCATGGCGGAAGTAGCATCCCTACGCCGACAAGTGATTAAACTGAAAATGACTAAAATGGCGTTTGATGCCCAACATCAGCTCATGAGAACCTTTGCCACAACCTTGCAAGCGGCGAGGGGGACACTGATGGTTAGAGCCATGTTGCAACAAATTGTGACCATTGGCACCAAGCTAACTCGTGCCGAATCTAGTAGTTTGTTCTTACTTGATACCCATGGCGTTGTCACCGAAAGTATTCTAGCTCGTGGTGCGACGCTACGAGGACAAAAGCAGCGGCTGATTGGTCAAGTGTTGAATAAAGGGTTAGCGGGTTGGGTCTATCGTCACCGTAAACTGGGACTCATTACTGATACGATCGAGGACGAGCGTTGGTTGACCTTACCCAATCAACCTTACACCGTTCGCTCCGCCCTTGGCGTTCCGATTTTAATGGGTAAAGAAGTCTTAGGAATTCTCACATTAACCCACTCACAACCCGGACACTTTAGCCCGGAATCGGCTCATCTAATGCAAATCACAGCAGAATCTATGGCATTGGTGCTTGACAATGCTCGACTCTATCATGAACGTCAGCAGCAAGAACTGGACTTAGAATTAAAGCAGGCTCAACAGAAAACAACCGCTCCATCTCGTCAAAGTGTAACTCAATCCTTCAGCGAGAAAGAATTTTCCCGAATTGGCATGTACATCCTGTTTGGAGAAGGGAATTTTCTATACGTCAATCCCAGATTAGCCGAAACTTTTGGCTATACTTTTGGAGAACTGATCTCATTAGAATCTGTTCTTGAACTCGTATGCCTAGACAATCGTAAGTTTGTTGAACAACAAATCTATAGCTGCATTCAGGGTCAAAGTAAAAATCTGTACTGTCGATTCAAGGGACAGCGTAAAGATAGGAGTTTGATTAATGTGGAATTTTATGGAAACCGAACTAAACTTTACGGTCGGTTTGTTATCATCGGGGCACTCCGCGTAATTTGACTATAATAAAAAATCGCTATAGGTTAAATTAGAATGATCTATGTAAATACAGCATAAAATACTCATTAATCCTAGTTGTATTGTTGTTTAAAAAACTAATAACACTTTAATAGTTGAATGAATCATGACTCAACCTCAAGCCATAAAAACGTTGCTCGAATCAGTGGCTACTGGCGAAACCAGTCCAGAAGTTGCTTTAGATAAACTGAAACATTTCACCTTTGAACCCGTTAGCAACTTTGCTAAAATTGACCATCACCGCACCTTGAGAACAGGTTTTCCAGAGGTAATATGGGGTTTAGGTAAAACACCTGACCAAATTGCTCAAATTATGGCAGCAATGCGACAACGTAATTCAGTGGTGATGGCAACTCGCATCTTGCCTGATGTGTTTGCCCAACTCCAAGTTACAGTCCCTGATATCCACTATTATCCGACTGCCCGGATTTGTGCGATCGCGCCGGAAACGATTCCATCCAATTTTCCAGGAACGATAGGAATTATTTGTGCAGGAACCTCTGACTTATGGGTTGCTGAAGAAGCAGCAGTTACGGCTCAACTGTGTGGGTTTCAGGTACAGCGTCTCTGGGATGTGGGTGTAGCGGGACTCCACCGCTTGCTGAGTCATCAACAGGTCATTGCTGAAGCCAATGTGCTGATTGTCGTAGCCGGGATGGAAGGAGCGTTACCTAGCGTTGTTGCGGGTTTAGCTGATTCTCCAGTTATTGCAGTTCCTACGAGCATCGGCTACGGTGCAAGTTTTGGCGGACTTGCTCCTCTTTTAACCATGCTTAATTCTTGTGCGCCAGGAGTAGGTGTCGTGAATATTGATAACGGTTTTGGTGCGGCAATTCTAGCGGGTCAAATTCTGCGGACAGCGCAGAAGTTATTGAGGGAATAGTGAACAGGGAACAGGGAATAGGGAACACCTCGACTTCGCTCGGTGTGTCACAGGGAACAAAAACCGAAATACGTGGGAAATGTTACACCGAAATACGTGGGAAATGTTACAATGATTTTTTTGAGTGAAAACTTGTACTTGTAACAAATGCTTGGGTATAAATTTTTATCAACAAGTTGAGTGGTAAAGACTATTGGAATTAGTCCTTCATTTTCTTGCTTCTGTTTACTCATAAAGAGAATTTTGAACCAATTTCTTGATCAGGAAAATTTAGCCAACAATCATTGAATTCTGGAATAGGTTTTCCCAAAGGAAGTCTAATTCTGAGTTATTCTGAGTTATTCTGATTAGTAGAGGCATCGCTACCTGAGCCTAACTTTGACATTAACGTCATCAACCCCTACCCTTTGATCTGTTCCCATACCGGATAAACCCTGATGGATGCCATCACTATATTATTATTGATTAGCGGCTTTGTTTTGCTGATCGCCGGAGCCGAAATTCTGGTACGGGGAGCATCCCAATTAGCTGTAGCCGCTGGACTTTCACCCCTAGTTGTCGGATTAACGGTTGTTGCCTATGGCACCAGCGCTCCGGAATTAGCCGTATCTGTACAGTCTAGCTACGCGGGACAAGCAGATATTGCCATTGGTAACGTTGTTGGCAGCAACATTGCCAATATTTTGCTAATTCTAGGCAGTTCCGCCGCCGTTGCTCCGCTGATTGTCTCGCGACAATTGGTGCGACTTGATGCGCCTTTAATGACTGGAGTATCATTTCTGGTATGGTTAATGGGGTGGGATGGTAAACTGAGTCGGGGTGATGGGATTTTCTTGGTTATGGGAGCGATCGCTTACACTTTATTTACCCTGTACCAAGGACGTCTAGAAAGCCAAGCCCAGGAAGGCGCATCAGAAAGCAATAATCAGCGCTCTCGCCGAGGAATAGATCAGATCTTACTCAACCTAGGATTAATTATTGTCGGTATAGGAATGTTGGTAGTGGGGTCAAACTACCTGATTAAGGGTTCTGTAGATGTTGCTCAATCATTTGGGATAAGCGAATTGATTATCGGCTTAACCATTGTTGCTGCTGGGACTTCGCTACCAGAAATTGCCACGTCAGTTGCTGCGGGTATTCGAGGTGAACGGGATATTGCAGTTGGTAATGCAGTTGGCAGTAATATTTTTAATCTCCTATTGGTGTTGGGAGTGTGTAGTATTGTTGCGCCTGACGGCATAGCTGTATCAATGCCTGCTTTAAATTTTGACATTCCTGTCATGATTGCTGTAGCTGTCGCTTGCTTGCCAATTTTCTTTACTGGCTATTGTATTGCTCGCTGGGAGGGCATTCTGTTTCTGGCATACTACGTCGCTTATACGATGTATTTGTTTCTTAACGCCACTGAACATGATGCGTTGGAGGAATTTAGCGCGATCATGCTCCTGTTTGTTATGCCGTTGACTCTCATAACACTGCTTATTCTGGCGATTCGTTCCTTCCGCAAAACTTGATACTTAACGGGAGAAGTGTTGAGTGTGTAGGGGCGGGTTTAGGGACTTTCTGCTTGACTATTGATTGATAGTAACACTTGTGCAAAACCCGCCCTGACTAAGTGTGGAATTTTGACCCTTCACGACCTTCGAGGACATAGTTTTGCTGACCTCCCCTACTCCGCCGCACTGCACTAGCTGCGCCAATCGGGGAATTTACCCTGAAGACAAGCCGCGATTTCCGGTGTCCACTGTTCTTCTAAGGTCATTAGCCATGCCTCGAACTTATCATCTGTAGCTGAATGAGCTGAGTGTACAGTCTGGTATTGTAATTTGAGCAAAGCTTTTTGAGTGTGGGTCAATTTGGAGGATTGGAATTGATGCAATTGTGAAAACATAACTTGAATCGAACTTAATCAACCGTTATGTCAATTGTCATCCGCCACAATGCTGATCGTAAACAGCAATTTCACGGATTTGTCAAGAACTTTTAGGGAGGAGTTTAACAAGTTGTCGATAGGTAGAATCTCGGAATCTGTTCAACTTCATGTTTATTGCCAAGGTCAAGGCTTTCCGATTCTCTGCCTGCACGGTCATCCAGGATCGGGTCGTTGTATGTCGATTTTTACTGACCACCTATCTCAACGATTCCAAACCTTGTCTCCTGACTTGCGCGGATATGGTCGCAGTCGTACCGTAGAAGCGTTTCAGATGAGCGACCACCTGATAGATTTGGAGGATTTACTGAACCGCTTCCAGATCAATCGTTGTTTGGTTCTCGGCTGGTCTTTGGGGGGGATTCTCGCTATGGAATTAGCGCTAAGGCTACCTGAGAGAGTGAGTGGTTTAATTTTGATTGCTACAGCCGCACGACCTAGAGGAAGTCATCCTGCGATCGCATGGCAGGATAATCTCTATACTGGGATCGCCTCTATCTTGAATCGTGTCTCTCCTGGATGGCGGTGGAACATTGAAACCTTTGGCAAGCGATCGCTCTATCGTTATCTGATCCAAAACCATACTGCAATAGCTTACCAGTATTTGGCAGAGAAAGCCTTCTCCGCCTATCTCGAAACTTCTAAGGTAGCGACTGATGCCCTGAACCAGGCATTGCAAGCGAGATACAATAGACTGGCTGACTTAGAACAAATTCAATGTCCCAGTCTAGTATTAGCCGGAGAAGCTGATCGCCACATTACCGCTCAATCGAGTCAAGAAACGGCTCAACATCTAAGAGAATCTGAGTGGCGTTGTTATCCTCATACAGCTCACCTGTTTCCGTGGGAAATTCCCAATCAGGTACGCCGTGATATTGATGATTGGATTCAACGCCATCCTCAAGTTGTTGATCTCAAGGGGTGACAAGAACCTAAAAAAAGGGATCGGGTATATATTTCTCCCCCAGCTTCCCCAGCTCCCCCAGCTCCCCCAGCTTCCCCAGCTTCCCCAGCTCCCCTAGCTCCCCCAGCTTCCCCAGCTTCCCCAGCTCCCCCAGCTCCCCCAGCTCCCCCAGCTCCCCCAGCTCCCCCAGCTTCCCGACACCTGACACGACGTTCTAGGAAAGGTTTCCACTGAACACGGGTATTTTCGCACTAACCCTTAACTCTTCCGACTCTTCATCAAAAATCGTCAGATTAGTCGGTTTGCAGCGCATGACATTTACAGAAATCCCTTGAGCGCCTTCATTTTCTAAATCTTCAATATATCCCCCTTGAGCGGATTCGGCTTCCTGTTTGCTGGAGAATGGACCGAAATAGTAGGTGCATTGGGGATCATCTGTGACGATTTCTACCCAAAACGCCAAGCCTAAAAATTGGAGACTGTTGATCAAAACTTCTTTCATGTTCATTACCTAAGTCGATGGGATGCTATGTGGTCTTGTTAATTTCGAGTTGTTTACATTTTGTTATACTACTTGTTGTTATACTACTTTACGTTTCCTTTTTCCAAGAATTTTTGCTGAGATCATCAAGATACAGGGGATTGACCCAACGCTGACGATAGGTTTCATACAACGTCATGGCGGCGGCAACAGAAGCGTTGAGGCTAGGAGTCTTGCCATACAAGGGAATCGAAACCAACACATCACAGCAGCGTTGAGTCAAGAGACTTAGACCGCTACCTTCTGAACCAATAACTAATACTATCGATCCATTTAAGTCAACGGTGTGTAGTAGTTTACCAGCGTCAGCACAAGTCCCATAAATCCAAAACCCAGCGGTTTTCAGTTCCTCTAAGGCACGACTCAGATTGACCACTCTGGCAATGGACAAGGTTTCTAATGCGCCCGCTGCTACTTTCATGACGGTGGAAGTAACGCCTACGGCTCGTCGTTGGGGAATCACTAAACCTTGAGCGCCCAAGGCTTCCGCAGTACGAATAATAGCACCTAAATTGTGGGGATCAGTAATCCCATCACAAACGACGATCACAGGGTATTGGCTGGTGGATTTGGCAGCTTCAATTAAATCCCCTAATTCTTTGTAAGAGTAAGGTGCTACTTGAGCCGCCACACCTTGATGATTAGCCCCTTGAGTAACTTGGCTGAGGCGTCGCGAATCGACTTCATCAATCACTGTACCATTGGCTTTAGCTTGCAGCAGTAATGAGTGAAAGCGGTGATCGTAGCGTAACTGCGGTAGAATCCACACCCGATTAAGCTGACGTTGATTTTCCAGGGCGGCTAGGACAGGGTGGCGTCCATAAAGTAAGTCAACATCTTCTGACAAAGTGGACTCAGATTCCGTTGGTTCTGGCGGCGACGGTTGGGGATCATAGCGACGTTTTAGAACAGGTTTATCCGGGGAGCGTTGATCCCTGGAGAATTTACCTTTAGAGGAGGGACGGCGTTGGTCACGTTGAAACTTCCCTCGCTTTGGCTTGCTAGAGGTGTTAGAGCGGCGATCTTGATTAGCCATAATTTAATTAAATAAAGTGTGCTGATGATTTAAGGGGTATCGAGTTCCAAATAAGCCAATAACTGAGTCAGGCGTTGGGGATCAGTCAGATACAGATATCCCAGTAATGTTTCTAAGCTGGTGGCTTGTTGATAGATTTTGCGATTGAGGCGTCGTGACGTTCCAGTCGCCGCATTCCGTCCACGTCGCAATAGTGCCAATTCGGGTTCAGTGAGATAAGGTTCGAGCGATCGCAGCGTATTCGCTTGACTTTCGGCGCGGACTTGAGCCACTACTTGATCATGATAATCACATAAACGTTTAGGGGGAAGTAAATAGTGACGGCGGATATAGAGTTCATACACAGCATCTCCCAGATAAGCCAACGCCGCCGGTGAGATCTGTTGGATTTGGCATTGGGGATCGGCATCAGCATTCAATTGCCGAAATCGGGCTTCTGTGCCAGAAAGGGCTGAGTTATTGTCTACGCTGTTTGCCGTCTCTTCCTGCTGCTCCATAAAACTCGGACGAAATGAAAGGCAGTTTAAATGCCCGCCCCTATTTTATCGTAAAAAGCTCCAGGGCAAATAACGGGAAATCCCCTGCCAGACTGTCAGGGGATGAGTGCCACAGTTTTCCTGTGTTCAATTATTTTTTGACGTTATCCAAGGCTTCATCAACCGATGGTTGAAGTGAGAGAAATTTTTCTAGACGCACTAGCTTCACTGTTTGAGTCACACGGGCATTGGTGACAATTTGCAATTTTCCCTCAGCCGTTTGAGCCTTTTTCGCTATACGCACTAAAGCGCCTAAGCCCGAACTATCCACGAAATCGATCTTTGAGAGATCCAAAATAATATTTTTTGGTCCCTCATCGACACATTTACCAATCACCTTCCCAAACGTTGGTTCTGAGAAGGCATCTAACAATCCAGTCAGACGGAACAGTTGATAATTACTTTTGACCTCACGAGTCCCTCTTAAGCTGACTGTCAGGTTGAGTTGCTCAGGAATAACACCCTCCTAGCTGTACTTGACTAAACGAATTCAACATGGGTTGGTGGTTTACCAGCGATTTAAGCTATTCGATAGTATAGCGAGAAGTTTACGGATCATCCACATAGAGCGTGGTGGGCATGGAAATAACCCACCTTCTACCCCTTGCCTTCTACCTTCTGCAAGTAGGGGCTTTAAGTAGGGGTTTTGTGCGATCGCATGGATTCGACAAACTGATCAAACAAGTAGTCGGCATCATGAGGACCCGGACTCGCTTCTGGATGGTATTGCACCGAGAAGAATGGTAGCGTCTTATGACGCAATCCTGCCACAGTCCGGTCATTCAGGTTGAGGTGCGTAATTTCCACATCCGCCCCTAAGGACTCAGAATTGATGGCAAATCCATGGTTTTGGCTGGTAATTTCTACCCGTTGCTGTAACCCAGCCGGGTGATTTAACCCACGATGTCCAAATTTTAGCTTAAAGGTTTCAGCACCCATCGAAAGACCCAATATCTGGTGTCCCATGCAGATGCCAAACAGGGGTTTTCGGTGTTCTAACAAGGCTTTGGTCGTTTCAATCCCGTCCCTCACCGCCGCTGGATCACCGGGTCCGTTCGAGAGGAAAATACCATCGGGGTTGTACTTAAGAATGTCTTCCGGGGATGTATCCGCTGGCACCACGATCACACGACAACCATAGCTGGCTAAACGCCGCAGAATATTGCGTTTGATGCCAAAATCGATCGCCACTACCGTTAAGGGGGCACCCGCCGCCGATTCTGCCGAGGGACGAAACTCCCAATGATTATCCGTGGTTTCAGACCACTCGTAAACCGCTTTGGTTGTCACTTCCTGCACCAGATTTAACCCCGCCATACTCGGCGCAGCTTGCACTTGTTGCAGCAATTTGCCGGGATCAAGAATTTCTGTGGAAATACCACCATTCATCGCCCCGGTTGAGCGCAGTTTGCGAGTCAGCGCCCTCGTATCAATCCCGTAAATTCCGAGAATCTTGTGTTCCTTGAGGTAGTCGGGTAAAGATTGGGTTGAGCGCCAATTACTGGGACGCCAACAAATATTTCGGGCGATCGCACCCCGGATCTGAGGATGGGTTGATTCTTCATCCTCTGGGTTAACTCCCGTGTTTCCCAGTTCGGGATAGGTAAAGGTGACAATCTGACCACAGTAGCTGGGATCGGTTGCCACTTCTTGATACCCCGTCATGGCGGTGTTAAAGACAACTTCTCCAATCGCCGTACCTGAAGCGCCGAAAGACCAACCCTGGTAGGATGTTCCATCCGCCAGTACCAGAAGCGCTGGTGTAGCTGCTGAAATAGGCATAAGCAGTGTGTTGTTAATGGCTGGTTGATTTTTATTCTAAGAGTACGATAACTCGAACACTCAACTGAGGCGCTATTATCCCATGACAACGGAAAAACTGGCGAGGACTTTGGGTGGCGATCGTGAAAATTCCCCCGACTGAATCAGTCTGGGGGAAGGAAGCTATGAGGAAATTTGAAGGGAAATAAGCATTACTAGGGCGTCGATTTCACCTTGATGGTTGAAATGTTAACCGCCTTCACCGTAATGCCACCTACACCAAACATTCATGAATGGATAAAGGTTATTAGAGTGTGACTTTTATAGTCGTGGATTACCTACCGCCTGAGCAAGATCAGTTGTCGTCTGCCTTCGGATCAGCAAAATTGATCTTGATTTTTTAGCGCTTAAATGATACTAGAAAAATACGAAAGCGTTCGTTCATAATAAAGATAAATTGCTCAAGAGCTTTTTGAGCCTATGTTATCTTGCGATCGCGTCGTCATTCTGTTTATTTCTGGCACCTTAGCCTTAACCACAGGGGCTTGTAGTCGTTTGGAGTCCTCAGGGCGTCTGGAAGACTCCTCTCAACCCATTGTTACCTCGACAACGCCCAGGGTTTCCCCTCAACCCTCGACACCTCCGGAATCGGCGGAAACCCAGACACAGCCAACTGCCACAGAACTTTATAAACAAGCGCTAGATGCTGCCTATAGTGCCGCAACGATTAGTCAATCGGCTCAATCGGGGGATGATTGGCAGTTAGTGATCAGCCGTTGGCAAGAGGCGATCGCACTTTTGGAATCCGTGTCGTCGTCGAGTCCCAACTATGCGATCGCGCAATCGAAAATCGCTGAATATCAAGGCAATCTTAACATTGCCCAACAACAAGCCACTAGCCCTCGTCTCCCTGATCCTGAACCCCTCAGTGTCGCCACCAAAACAGTTACGAAATCCCCGGATTCTTCAGACACAGATCAGGCAAATCCGGCGACATCCGAGAACCCGTTACCGGGAAATATAGAAACCCCAAAAATCGTTAAAGCACCAATCAAGCAGCGAATTGGTCAAACTCCCGTGATTGAAGTAACGTTTAATGGCGAACAAACCTTTAATATGGTTGTTGATACAGGGGCAAGTGGTACAGTCATTACTCAAGCCATGGCGCAGCGTCTGGGTGTAGTTCCAGAGGGTGAAATTACTGCCGATACAGCCAGTGCTAAGGGGGTTAAATTTGCCATTGGTCAAGTTAAATCTATCGCTGTCGGAGAAGCAGCTCAACAGAATATAAACGTCGCGATCGGCGGGGCAAATTTAGACGTGGGATTATTGGGGCAAGACTTCTATAGTCACTATGATGTCGTGATTCGAGAAAATGTTGTCGAATTTCACCACCGTTAAGAACAAAACCCTAGCTTCTGAGCTTAATCCATGCTTCTATCATGTCCGCCTTATGGGTATAAAAGTGTTACCTAGTACCAAACAGTTGAGGTAATTTTGTCAAGTCTACATTGCCACCGCTAATAATCACGCCGATTCGCTTTCCGGGTGCGGTGATTCGTCCTTCGAGTAAAGCAGCGGCGGCGAGTGTACCTGTGGGTTCAACGACAATTTTTAGGCGTTCCCATAAGAAGGTGAGGGTGCGACGAATGGCATCTTCGGAGACAGTGATCATGTCATCGACATAATTGAGGACTAAGGGAAAGGTAAACTGACCCAAAGATGGGGTACGAGCGCCATCAGCAATGGTGTCTGGGTTATGGCATTTATGGAGGGTTTTGCTGTAAAACGAGCGAGTAGCATCATCAGCGCGTTCGGGTTCAACGCCAATCACTCGGCAATTGGGAAATAAGCTTTTGGCGGTAATCGCACAGCCGGAGAGTAAACCGCCGCCACCACAACAGACGAGTAAGATATCTAGTTGACCGATTTGTTCAATTAGTTCTTGGGCAACGGTACCTTGTCCGGCGATAATATCAGGGTGGTCGTAGGGTGGGATAATCGTCAGATGTCGTTCGGCTGCTAGTTTCTTGGCGAGTTCCTCTCGGATGGTTTCTGCGGGTTCATAGAGGATCACTTCAGCGCCGTAACCACGAGTTGCCGCTAGCTTGACATCTGGGGCATTTTCTGGCATGACAATGGTGGTTGGGATGTGGAGGAGTTGACCGGATAGGGCGATCGCTTGGGCATGGTTGCCGGATGAGTAGGTAATCACACCCTGTTGTTTCTGGGCAGTTGAGAGTTGAGATAGGGCGTTAAATGCACCACGAAATTTAAAGGAACCTGTGCGTTGAAAGTTCTCGCATTTGAAGAAAACCTGAGCTTGGGTACGTTGGTTGACAGTGGTAGAGGTGAGAACGGGTGTAAGATGAGCGTGGGTTCTCAAGCGCTTAACGGCGGCTTCGATGTCGGTATAGGTAACAGATAATGATTGGTTTGTCATTCGTCAATAGTCATTATTAATATGGCTCAAAAACTTATAAATAATACAGTTAGCACTAAATCTCCAGAAGTAGCGACTCACCCAGAACTTGATCTACTCCTGTGCTGTAGCCGCACCCAAATAAATACGACAACAGCTAAATCTATCAAAACATTAGTTGAGTCAAACATCAACTGGGCGCATTTAATCCAAATGGCTGATAGACACGGGGTTTTACCCCTCCTGTATCAAAGTCTTAACAGTACCTGTTCAGAAGTTGTTCCTCAGACTATTCTGAATCAACTACGGCTGCGGTTCCAGACGAACGCTCTATATACTTTATTTCTGAGCGAAGAATTAATCAAACTCCTGAACCTATTTGAAACCCATCAAATTCCGGCTATTCCTTTCAAAGGCTCTATCTTGGCGGCTTCTGTTTATGGGGATCTGGCGCTGCGACAGTTTGTTGATATTGATATTTTAGTCCGAGAACAGGACTTTCTCAAAACGGAAGCGTTGCTGATTACTCAAGGATATCAGTTAAAGCTTCAATATGACTGGGAGCAGTGTTTTGTCGATGATAATCGCCAAATTGAGGTGGATATTCATCAAGGAATTGCTCCATCCTATTTCCCGTTTTATCTAGATTTTGAGGGGTTATGGCAGCGTTTACAATCGGTGCCTTTGCTGGAGACAACAGTGGTGAGCTTTTCCCCAGAGGATTTACTGTTGATTCTGTGCGTTCAAGTGGCTAAAGACTGTTGGGAAAAGTTGGGGCGACTGGAAAAGCTGATTAAGGTTTGCGATATTGCACAAGTTATTCAGGCTTATCCAGAGTTAAATTGGCAAGGGGTTATTGAAACGGCTAATAAATTGGGGGGGTTGCGTATGCTCTATTTTGGTCTTATTTTAGCTAGAGAGCTTGTAGGTGCTACTCTCCCTCCAGAGATTGAGTTAAACGTCCAAGCCGACTCAGTAGCGGTATCGCTAGCGGCTCAGGTATGTCGGAATTTCTTTGAGAATGTAAATGATTCGGCTGATATTGCTAGTCGCCAAGACTTTAATCTCAGCGCGATGATGCAACGGTTTATATTTTATATCAGAATTCGGGAAAAGCTATCTAATAAGATTCAGTATGTTTGCGATTTTGTGCGACAGGAATTGATTTAGAGTTGTATAGGATTTGGGCAGGTTAACGGTAATGTTGAGCTTGGGTTTCAAATAAGTGAGTGTACGTCCCATCGAGTTGCATTAGTTCCTCATGAGTACCGCTTTCAATAATTGAGCCGTTTGCCATAACATAGATACGGTCTGCCATTTTCACGGTGGAGAGGCGATGGCTGATCAGAATAGCCGCTTGGTCTTGAATGAGTTGGCGGAATTTCTTAAATACTTCGTATTCGGCTTTGGGGTCTAAGGCGCTAGTGGGTTCATCTAAAACAATGACTTGGGAATCGCGCAAAAATGCCCTGGCGAGGGCTATTTTCTGCCATTGACCGATGCTGAGTTCTTCTCCCTGTTCAAATAGTTTACCTAGCATGGTGTCATAGCGTTGGGGTAAGCTGTTGATGACTTCATCGGCACCAGAACGATAGGCGGCTTTGCTGATTTGTTCATCTGTGGAAGAGAGTTCGATATTACCTAACCAGATATTTTCTTGGGCGGTTAGGTGGTATTTCATGTAGTCTTGGAAGATGACGCTGATCTGTTGTCGGAGGTCGGTAATTTTAAAGTGGCGCAGGTCGATGCCATCAATGGTAATGTTACCAGTAGTTGGGTCATAAAGGCGGCAGAGGAGTTTAATTAGGGTGGTTTTTCCAGAACCGTTTTCCCCAACTAGGGCGATGGTTTCTCCCGGTTTGATAGTCAGGGAAATATCGTTTAAGGCTTGGCGGGTAGTTGTGGCATACTGAAAACTTATATTGTTGAAAGTGATCCCGGTTGTGAGGGGTTGGGGGATGGGTTGAGGATGTAAGGGTTCGGTGATTTTGGGTTTTAGGTCAAGGAATTCGTAGAGGTCAGTTAAAAATAGGCTTTCTTCATAAAGACTAGAAAATGCCCCTAATAATCCTTGAAATGCACCTTGTCCTTGCTTAAAGGCTTGATGATAAAGGGCTAGATCGCCTAGAGTAAGAATACCGTGGACGGTTTGATGGATAATAAACCCATAGGCGGCAAACATAATCAATCCAGCCAAGGCTTGAGCGCCTAAATTAGCCGCAGAACGCCGAGTGGCAATGGCGAAGCTTTCGTGGTAGAGTTGCCAACGTAACTGGCGAAATCGTTCGCTAAATAGAGAACCTAAATTAAATAGGCGAATTTCTTTAGCAACTCTATCTCTGGTGAGTAAGGCGCTGTAGTATCCCGCACGGCGTCGGATTGAAGTTTTCTCCCGCTGCCAACGATACATGATTTTGGCGAATTTTAAGCGGACTAGCACCGAAGGGATGGCGACGACAAAGAGAACCCCAGCCATTCCCCAGTGAAAGGAGAGCAGTAAACCGACAATTGCCAGTAAGGATATGCTATTTTTACCGATTTGGGTGAGGCGGTCTACAATTTGAGTGGGTCGTGATGGGGCTTCTCGTTGCGCCCGTTGCAGCTTATCGTAGTATTCGGCATCCTCGTAGTGTTCTAAGTCCACTTCAATGGACTTGGCATGGAGGATACCTTCCATAAAGTCAGTGACGCGCTGGGCTTGTAGGGTACTGACTAAATTAGCGGATGATTCGCACAGAGTCGTTGCCAGGATAACAATACCTGCGATCGCCAGCAATACCATGATTTGACTGAATGCAGCTTCCTGGTTAGGAGTGGTGAGACTAGCAGAAAGAGTATCAACCACTACTTTCGTTAGGTAGAGGGAGGCTAGCGGGAGGATGCCCTGGAGGATAATTAGGGCGACTTTAATCCCGGTTAATCTGGGCGCACTTTGCCAGACTAAGAGGATGGCGCGTTTAAGTTTAGGCATTGATAATATAGTTGAAATTCAGCATTTTTATGCCAGCACGAGATATTTATCATTACAATGTTAAAAATGCTCTGATTAAAGACGGGTGGACAATTACCCACGACCCCTTGGTTTTGAAGGTAGGTGCTAAGGATTTGTTTGTAGACTTGGGGGCAGAAAAACTATTGGCAGCTGAAAAGGAAGACGATAAGATAGCTGTAGAAGTTAAGAGTTTTGTGGGTGCATCCGAAATCGAAGACCTTAAAAATGCCTTAGGTCAATACATTTTGTATGCTGATGTTCTAGAAGACGTTGAACCTGACCGTAATTTATATCTAGCCATTCGCAGAATTACTTTTTTGGAATTGTTTGAAGAACCTATTGGTAAAAAGTTACTACAAAAGCGACGCCTCAAGCTCATTGTTTTTGACTCGAAAACAGAGGATATTGTGCAATGGATACCTTAAAAAAGCACTCCCAGATTGTTCAAGATGTGCTGAAACAATACACTCATCTTTCTTATGCTTACGGGGAGATTCAAAATGAAGCCGTTTTTGACCGCGAAACCAATCGTTATCTGATTGTGTCTGTAGGTTGGGGGAATGATAGACGAATTCATGGTTGTCTGATTCATGTCGATATTATTGATGGCAAAGTGTGGATTCAACGGGATGGAACAGAAGATGGGATAGCGAACGAACTGGTACAAGCTGGGATTCCCAAGGATTATATTGTTTTGGGATTTCATGAGCCTAGTGTGAGGCAATACACTGGGTATGCTGTTGCTTAGTCAGCTACAACTTCTTCGTGTTCGGTATTTATATTCTCAATGGTGAGAAACCCTTCCTGAACAAATTTAGTGGCGAGGTCAAGTTTGCCTTCGTCGGTAATCAGTCCGCCGATATCTTTGACGGCGAAGCTGTTGTCTTGGAGTAGGGTAGTCAGGGAGAGTTCGACAAAGCGGGGGAAATCCAGGGTCTTTTTGTAGAATTTGACATAAATTTTTTCGTCGTCTTTGTCCAGTGTAAATAGGATATTTTCTCGGCGGGATAGGACGGTGTTGAGATTTAGCCTACATTCCGCAGATATTTCAACAGAATTTATAGAGATAAAAATAAATGAATGAAAACACCAAATGTATGTCCAGGGATTGTTTCAGGTATTTTTCAGGTAAAATAATAGAGTCAAAGACGAAGAGGGAAAAAGCATGAAAGAGAGCCAGTCTGCTTTAAAAATCGAAAATTTAGACCATTTAGGAATAGTAGCGGGAATAATAGATGAGATAGGATTGGTGGAAGAAGTGAATAAAATAGTGGGAATAAGAAAAAAAGAAACTCTCAGCCCTGGACAAGTCATGAAAGCGATGATTTTGAATGGCTTGGGATTTTTGAGCGCCCCACTATATCTATTTGAAAACTTTTTCGTGGGAAAAGCCACCGAACACCTAATAGGAGAAGGAGTATTACCGGAACATTTGAATGATGATCGACTAGGAAGAGGATTAGATAAATACCACCGAGCGGGAATAACGAAAATATTTACAGCAGTATCCCTAAAAGCGACGCATATTTTTCAAGTAGAAATGAAAAGCGTTCATATAGATGGAAGTTCAATGTCAGTTGAAGGAGAGTATGAAACAAAGGAAAAAAGTAGTGAGAGAATTGAAGGAGAAGAGCAAGAAGTAGAAGCCGAAATGAAAGCCATAGAAATAGTTCATGGATATTCGAGAGATACGCATACCTGACCTGAAACAATTTATTATTGACATGATTGTAACTGGAGATGGAGATGTGCCATTGTATCTAAAAGTGAACTCCGGAAATGTGGATGATAAAAGTGTATTTGTAGAAAGATTAAAAGAATTTAAAAAACAGTGGACATTTTCTGGGATATACGTGGGAGATAGTCCCTTGTACACAGCAGATAATTTATCAGCGATGAGAGGAATGAAATGGATAACAAGAGTACCGTTAAGTGTGAAAGAGGCAAAAAATAAAATAGTAGAGATTGAAGAGAATGAATGGGAAGAGAGTCAAATAAAAGGATATAAAATGGCTGAGCGAGAAAGTGAATACGGCGGAATCAAACAAAGATGGGTGGTCGTAGAAAGCGAACCGAGAAAAAAAGCAAGGGTCAAACAAATAGACAAGCAGATAGAGAAACGAGAAAAAAAGGCACAAGCCAGTGTACGCAAGCTTTCCAGACAGTTGTTTGCTTGTAAAGACGACGCAGAGAAAGCGATAAAAACAGTTTCCAATTCATGGAAATATCACCAAATAAAAGAAATTGAATGTCGAGAAAAACGAGTCAAGCAACCTGGGGAAAAGAGCGAGAAAAAATTTTATCAAGTTAGCGGTCAAGTTGAGAGGCGAGAATCCGTCATCGAAGAGGATTTAGATTTCTCAAAGATCCGTTATTTTTCACCTCGAGTGTATTTGTTAAAAATCCCCAGAGGGTAGAAGCGATTGCCATGATAATGGGACTGTGCTTGTTAGTATATAATCTCGCTCAAAGGAAACTAAGGCAAGAATTAGCCGCCGCTAATGAGGCGGTGAAAAATCAGGTCAAAAAATTAACAGACCGACCGACAATGAGATGGATATTTCAAATGTTTCAAGCCGTCCATTTGGTAACTGTAGAAGGGGAGCAATACGTGAGCAATTTAACGTCAGAACGTCAACACATATTGAAACATTTAGGGAAATATTGTCGGGAATACTATTTAATTATTGAAGATGGATAAATCAGAGTAGACAAGTAATATTTTTTGGTCATTATCCGAAGTTATTCGCGAAAACAAAAAATTTTTATGCCTTCCTAATGCTGTCCGTCAAGATCTGCGGAATGTAGGATACAACCATCTGGTTCCCTTCACACCCGCTAACAGGTGGCGAAACCACTGAAACGGTAGCACCCCCAGCCCCAAGCGAACAGCGCCCAGCACAAGAACGGCACGGCATAGCAAGATGCGATCGCAAGCTGTCAAACTAAGAAACTTACGCAACTGCTGCATCCCGCACCTCAATCAATCCTTCTGTCGCCAACTCTTCAACCAACGCCAAGACATCGCGATCGCACTGTTCCGGTTCAACGTCATATTTTGCTAGAATCACATCCCTCACCTCGCTCACGGCTTTCGGTTCCTGAATCAGATTCCAGATACTCACACCCACAGCACTCAAGCCGTAGTACATCCCCGACTTGAGATTCAGGATCACCGTCTCTCCCGTCAAATCCGACGAGCGCTGTTCCTGACTGGCGACGATAATCGAAGACATTGACACCGTATTTTCAGAACTCATACACTTCTGCCAACTCCCAGAAACGCTATCTTTACAGCCATCCAGTAACCCAGGGCAACGTTCAGGCGATCGCACGATTCACTCTTTAATTCTTTTACCCGTGTAAAAGACAACTGCCCGTCAGTTTACAGTCTTGGGAATCTCTGTCTATTCACAAAACTTAAAAAAGCCAGACCCCTCAAATCACGAAAATTCGTTCTAACTATAATCACAATTTATGAATTGTCCTGAAACTTGCCCTCTGCCTTTTTTTGCTTAGTTTTCGGTTTTAGATTCAAGCGTAATAATCATTTCAAAACTATGAGTAGAAGGGTTGTCTTGAGTCACGGTTCCGCCGATCCCTTGCACGGAATTTAAAATAGCCAAAGCGGTTTGGGTATCAGGGGCAGGTTCTGGTGTGTCTGGGGTGGTATTTTCGATAAAATCATTCACCACTGTCATGGTTTTATCCATATCTAAATAAAAGTAACCGCTGTTAGATTCAGGTAAAGCTTCTGTTACCGTAATAAACGACTCACTTTGATCCAGAGACGGTTCAGGATTCACCAGCATTTTTTCTACTATTGGTTCGCCAATGGCGATAAACAGGGAATTTTGATCTAACCAACCATGTCCTAACCAAGTACCTTGTCCCGGAATTGTCCACTCGGTAACCAATTCTCCTTGAACCGTTCGGGGTGAAACTTGAATAGTATTTTGTTGGGCGAGGGTATCGAGTTGAGTTAACGTCGCTTGGGCGGTGGCGCGATCGCTGGTTTGAAAGACGATCACTCCACCAAAGCCGATGGGGGCGAGTATCCCTTCTGTGGAAGGAATCACGCCGATGGCAAATTCCCCATCCATCCAGCCAAAGATATCCTTATCCACATCTAAATTAATGCTATTGGCGGCACTTCTGAGGCTGTTGAGTCCTTGCTGCAATTGGGGATCGGTTTGGGCGGATTGGCTTATTGTTTCCCATCCCTGGCTAATCCCATTTCCGGTTAACAGCATCATCGTTGAAGCGGGGAATTGACTGATAATTTGACCCGGATTGGGCTGAAATTCGACTTGAATTTCCGAGGGTTCAACATTGGCGATCGTTTTCAGCCGAATTCCCACGTCATCAATTCCTACCCCCATTTTAACTGACTTAAACGCTTGCAATTGTTCTAACGTGGCGGGAGGTAAGGGCGCAACTCCTGGATTATTGGCGACCATTTCTTGCACAAAAGCGGTATAGTCAGGGATATAAAACTTAGCAACGGGGTTGAGCAGATCCATATCCTGGGAGAATAGTTTGGCAATATTCCCTTCGCTAGCCAGAGACGGTTCTCCCTTATAGCTGTCAATCGCTAATTGTACAGGTTTCAAGTCTTCAGATATGACCAAATGCTGTCTCAATACCGCTGAATAGAAGGTTCTGCCCTCGTCAATTGTCTCCACAATCGTCAACCCATTATAGTCAATCTCATCAATTTTTCCTAGTTTATCCTCAGTTTTTAACTGGTTGGCAAACTTTAACAGACTAAACTTATTTTTAATAGTAACAACTGTCAACAGATTGGAGTCGTCTACCGTTTCAGCCGAAGTCGTTGGTAAAATAGCAACCATTACATTCCCCAACCACGGTTTTAAATCTTCCTCGTAACTAATTTGGGAATCCTTCAAGGTTTCTGCTTGTAAATCTTCCAGACTCTGATTCACTAACGTTTGCAGTTCAGGCGTACCAAACTGCTGTAACTTCATCCAGGATTGAGGATCAGTGGAAATAAAGCCCGCCATTACCGCTTCATCGGGAATAACTTTAGCACTAGCGGCTGGGGTGTCGGCGACTCCCCAGAATCCTTTGGCGTAGAGATAAGCAGCGCCACCCCCTACCAAGACTAGAGTTGTGCCAATTACCAGAAACTTTTTAAATGACATTTGAAATGCCTCCTAACTTGAATAAATGTTTTCAATAAACCTGCGTTTACTGATTTATCACCCTAAATACTAGAATGTCCGACTACTTACTGTTCCCTGTTCCCTGTTCCCTGATTTAATTTTGTCCAACTACTTACAGCGCTTTGCGCTGTAATAAAGTACAGTAGATCAAAGTCCCCCTTCAGATCCCCCTCCCGTCCCCCTTCAGATCCCCCTCCCGTCCCCCTTCAGATCCCCCTCCCGTCCCCCTTCAGATCCCCCTCCCGTCCCCCTTCAAAAGGGGGAGACCAAAGGATGCTTCGCTTTTGGTTCCATGGGGGAGACCAAAGGATGCTTCGCTTTTGGTTCCATGGGGAAGCCAAAGGATGCTTCGCTTTTGGTTCCATGGGGGATTTAGGGGGATCGACAATGTACCGTATAGCAGAGCAAACTGCTGTATATTTCATGTTAGCAGGACTCACAACAAGACAGGCTTACTGTAAATAGGACTGTAGCTTGAGACGATATGAACAGAGGGTTGAGTAAGCCGCAGGGTGAGGGCTAGCCGAACTTGACCACTGATATTGCGAATCGAACGATGCATAAGTTGATCGGTAAATAAAACAAATTCTCCAGGACGCAAAACCACAGGAACGGCTTGCTGTTCTAAGTCTTCTTTCAAATTAAACAAACAATTGCCACTAAACGGGTCTTTCATTTTAACCGAGACATCCGGAGTGAGTTGAAAATTAGGGATGTACTCAAACCCATTCCGTTCATTAACCTCTGTTAGTGCAATGTAGACATTGATCGTTTTACCTTCGCCTTGAAGCAGATTGGGATAGGAATCTTGATGCCAAAACGGAATCAGTTGTTGCGAGGGATAATTCACCCAAATTTCTGAACGCCACAAGACTAACGTTTCCCCCAAATACTCCTTCAATTTCTGTCGTAAATTTTTATCTTGGCAGATCGCCCAAACAGCGTCTGAATCAAGATGCCTTTCCATATAAAACTCTTGCTTGCGGAATTGATTAACAAGTAAAAGGATCGCCCCCATCCTGAGTCTAAACAAAAGGTGAATAAAATGATAAAATTTGTTCTTTAGCGGAGGGTTGGGCAATACAGTTTCAACAATAGTTTGGCTAAGGGAACCGAGTTCAGAGGGACTTAATGCCAGCGAATAGGGTTCTAAAAGTCCAACCGACGTCTCAGGTTGGGCGGGTGTTTTCAGATTGTATTGATGACAGCCTGTCCACAAGCTACTCTGTTCCCACAACTGTTGACCGAGTTCAGTATCTTTTGCCAGATCAGGAAGTTCGATTTCGGTCTGCTGATAATCAAAAAACTTACCCGTTACCTCTGCAAAATCAGGAGATGTTGCACAAGTCAGCAACCCCGAAGCACTTTCTTGGGGTGAAATACCGATACCTAAATACTTGCTTAAGCGATGCCCTAAGGTTATATTAGATTGCACAAATCCGGGATGAATCGCATTAACAGTTACGTTAGTATTCTCTAAGCGCCGTGCCAGTTCTTGAGTCAGTATCAATAAGCACAATTTAGATACGGCATACAGTTCTATAAAATTCAAGGGTGTCTTCCTGACAAAACGCTCCCATTTGATAGAAGTGGGGCGTAATGCTAAGTCAGAGGCAACCATGATAATGCGACTTGGCGCTGAATGTTGAAGCGTTTCCAGGAGCAAATTTGTCACTAGAAAGTGCCCCAGATAGTTAATTCCCCAAATAAGTTCAAATCCTTCTTGAGTGGTACCTTTGGCATTGAAAACACCTGCATTATTCACTAATAGATGCAGCGGAAGCTGTCTGTCCTGAAACAGTTTCACAAATGTACGAACTGAATCAAGGGAGGCTAAATCGAGTGGCAAAAACTCAACGTTAGGATTTCCGGTGGAGGAGCGAATATAATTGACAGCTTTCTCGGCTTTGTTTGCACAGCGACAGGCGATGAATACGTGATGACCAAATTGGGCGAGACCAAAAGCAGTCATCAAACCTACACCTGAGTTACCACCTGTGACAATGCAGACTTTCTGAGGCTTACACTGATTCATACGTTCTCATTTTTTTATTGATAGTAGCGCAATCTTTGTGTAATACCCAATCCGCCTTGAGAACCCCCTTGATCCCTTAGTCGATGAAAGCCTATTGCTTGTTGCCTTGTTCCTACTTATAAAGAGGGTGGTTAACCTGGATTGGGTATACAAGCTAGGTCAGGGTGAATTTTCACGAACTTTTACCAATTTTTACGATTTTATCTAGGGGACAGGTTTGCTCCCATGGCAGAATTCGTAAAAAGTACACTCGACATCTTCAAGACCGTTTCATGTTGGCTGAAAAGCCAACTTCATCAATTCGTTACATTAATTAGACATAAGTTTACAGAATCTTCATGTCAATGGATATCATGTTTGGTTATCATACGTTTAATATCTGCTGAAGAGATAATTTTAGTGACTTAAAATGAGTTCTGAAAACCATGAGATAGATATATATTGTCTAGCTAATTGCGCGATGAAATGTATAGTCAGCCTAAAAAAATATTGAAAAGTGATAACGTTCAAACCCTCGCCCAGCAATGGGTATGATGTCTTTCTCAAGACTGATTGAGATACTTTCCATCAGGTGCAGCTTATTCTCACTGTTGTTAATCAGAGCTAATTGTTACTCAAATGATGACTGCTACTAAGTATTTAGACTTCCTTTCTCTATATGAATTGCTGACCGAGACAGTTTCACCTCGGTTATTGTCTCCTGGATTAAATCGAGTTTTTTCGCTGTTATCTCAGGTCAAGCCGTTTTTTGAGCCACGCCATCTAGAACTAGACGCGGTTCCTGATAATGAGTTGGGTACAGGCGAATTTGCTCTTTCTACGCCGTCCAACTCACCCTTAGACTATCTATCTGGGATTGTTCCAGACATTCAAGAACCGCTAGCTGTTTTTGACTCATTGATAAAGAACGTGTTTCAGCGATTCCAGATTGACGCGGCTGAAGCAGAGACAACCAGTACGCCAATAGTCGTAACCGATAAGCAAGATTACCAACCGGGTGAAACGGCTACGATTACTGCGACAGGGTTTGATCCAGGTGCAGTGGTCAAATTGCAGGTGCAACATCTGGAAGCGGGTGCTGATGGTGAGTTTGGTACAGCCGATGATTTGATTTTGGCGTCATCCAATTCAGGATCAGGACATGAACCTTGGATGGTTAAAGATGGAAGTCCTAAAGATCTCGATGGTCTAAAGAATGGGGAGATTGTCACCGAATGGTATGTGAATCCCGATGATTCGGCAAATGCCACATTCCAATTAACCGCTACGGATTTGAAAACTGGGGAAGCGGCTGAACCCCATATTTTCACAGACTCGGTTCTCGATTTAACCCAAAATCAGTCAGCAGGATTTGTTAATGGTGCTTATATCGTTCGATCTGATTTAGCGTCGGGTGCGGGAACCAATGACTCGTTTCTTAAACTGAGAGCAAAACCGGATGAAGAAGGCTTTAACACCGATGCAGCAGTGAGTCAACCCGATGTGAAGTCAGCGCGATCGCTCCAATTGTCTGAACTGCCACAGGTGACGATTGGTGGAGACACCTTTCGCGAAATCCGCCTGGATTTGAATGAAAAGACTAGTGCTTCTGAGATTACGCTACAAGAGTTTAGACTCTTTCTCGGCGATTCTGCCACACTAAGCGGGTATGATCCAAGCAATCAGACGCTGATTGGTGCCTTAAATAATGGACAAGCTGTTTTTGATTTAGGCGGTTCCGTACTGCTTGATGCTAGTTTAACACCAGGAACGAGTTCGTTTGATACCTCGATTTACATTCCTGACACCGCTTTTTCTGGAGCAACAGGCAGTACTTATGTGTATCTATTTTCTAAGCTTGTTAGTTCAGACGGCGGGTTTGAGGAATTTGCCGTTGCTGATGTGGCGGGAATTGATCCGGAAGGGACGATTTCGGGTCGCGTGTTTGAGGATTTTAATGGAGATGGAGATGACGAAGCAGGTGCTGATCCGAATTTAGATAACGTCACAGTTAAATTATTTTTAGATGATGGTGACGGCGTATTTGAGGCGAATGAAGGCGCATTTGACCCAACCAAAGACTCGTTAGTCACAACGACAACTTCTGTTAATGGCTCATACTCCTTTGGTGATGTTTTAGCGGGTGACTATTTTGTTCGTCAGGTAACCCCAAAAGATCTTATTCAAACAACGACTGATCCAAGTCTAATCACGATTGGTAGCAATACAACTGTTACAGGCGTTGATTTCGGTAATGTTGAAGAATTCGGTAGCATCAGTGGACAGAAATTTGAAGATACGGATGGCGATGGGGTTAAAGATGTAGGTGAAGCGGGATTAGCTGGCTGGACTATCTTTATCGATAGCGATAATGACGGAGTTAAAGATGCAGGTGAAACCAGCACCACCACAGATTCTAGTGGTAACTACAGCTTTACTGATTTAACCGTTGGAAATTACACCATCCGGGAAGTTCAACAATCAGGGTGGGAACAAACTACAACTAATCCCAGTGCGATTAATATTACCAGTGGTACAGATACCACAGGCGTTGACTTCGGTAACTTCCAACTCGGTAGCATCAGTGGACAGAAATTTGAAGACAGTGATGGTGATGGGGTCAAAGATGCAGGTGAAGCGGGATTAGCTGGCTGGACTATCTTTATCGATAGCGATAATGATGGAGTTAAAGATGCAGGTGAAACCGGTACCGTTACCGACTCCAATGGTGACTACAGCTTTGATAATTTAAGTGCCGGAAATTACACCATCCGGGAAGTTCAACAAATAGGTTGGCAACAAACCACTACTAATCCCAGCGACATTAACGTTACCACGAGTGGTACAAATGCTACAGGCGTTGACTTCGGTAACTTCCAACTCGGTAGCATCAGTGGACAGAAATTTGAAGACAGTGATGGTGATGGGGTCAAAGATGTCGGTGAAGTGGGATTAGCTGGCTGGACTATCTTTATTGATAGCGATAATGATGGAGTTAAAGATGCAGGTGAAACCAGTACGACTACAGATTCTAGTGGTAATTACAGCTTTACTGATTTAACGGCTGGAAACTATACCATTCGCGAAGTTCAACAAACGGGTTGGGTACAGAAAACAACGAATCCTGCACCCATAACCATTGCAAGTGGTACAGCAGCAACAGACATTGATTTTGGCAACCGACAAGAAATTGATTTAGAGATCGAAAAAGCATTTATTCCTACATTAGAAGGAGAAAATATTGCGATCCCCGATGAAGAATTTTCATATACATTGACCGTCACCAACAATGGTCTAGCGACGGCTGAATCTGTTTTGATCACCGATAATGGAGACTTGCAATTAAACGTCTCGGAATTAATCCTTCCCGTCGGTGCGATTGATTTAGATACATACGATCCCAATCAGGACGGCACGATTGACCCCTATATTGCAGCCAATGGTCAAAGTTTGAGTGGCGATGGTAATCCGGACTCGGTTGAAGTTGTCATTCCCACACTCTTGTCGGGAGAATCCGTACAATTGACAGTCAATACAACCGTGAGTAGTGACTATGTTCAAACCAACAATTTCTATGGCTCATTAGGTGAAAATTCAGAGCTTTCTGAATATAATAATGGTCAGGTTCAAGGTACAAGTTGGCTTCCGGTTGATAAGATTGAAAAAACGGCTGGTTCGCCTTTGGTTGCCGTAAAAAAGAATGTCGTTGGGAGTGAAGTAAGTGTAGCCGCATTTAGTAGTTATAATGCGTTTGACACTAACACCTCGAATAATAACAGCGTTGATTATGGCACGATTCCCTATGTTCAATATACGGCAACACTCGGCAATGGGGAGCAATTCCGGCTTTATTCTGAGCTGTTTGATCCAGAGACTGATGATCCGCTCGATCCAGGTTTCACGACTGTTCTGAATTTGGATTACTGTATCAGCACAACGACGGGTCAAATCGTTACCGAAAACTGTGCCTCATTAATAGCCAGTGGACAGGCTTATAACAACTCGGATTTCCTTCCTGACGGAACAGAGGGAAGTGCGGCTTTTTATTTTGAATGGGATAATAAAGCTTTAATCGCCCAAATTCCCGATGAGTGGAATGCGTTTTTAGCACTAGATACGTCTACTGACCCGACGGCTGCCCAGCAAATTGTGGATTTTAATCAGCAATTAATGGAAACCGGTCATACTGGTGCAGATATTTTTACGGATGGGGCGCTTCAGCTGACAAATCCTAACACTAACCAAACGGAACTGATTGCCGTGACTGATGCCCAAGTCACTCCAAATTTTGCCGATAACGTGATTATTTTAGTCAAAACGGACGGCGTATATTTTGCGGATGAAAATTTAACTCCAGGAACACAGATCATTGCTCAAAATGATTTGCAAGCGGCACTTGATACTCTATCTCCAGCAGCAAATTCCTTAAGCAGTTTAAAGATTGTGATTGACTCACCCGTCACCAAAACCAGGCTGGAGACATTAGATCTCAATGCATTGCAGGACAAAGGGTATCTCGTGACAGACCTAGAAATTTTGGGTTCTACCATGAGCTTTGCTTCCCAAAATAGTCAGGTAGATCTGGACTTATCTTCGATTACGGTAACGGCTCCTGTGAATGCTACCGTGAAACTTCTAGGTCGCAATGGAGCCGATACGATAGAGGGGAGTTCTTTCTCAGAACTCATCAAAGGTAAAGGCGGTGATGATCTATTAATAGGTGGTTTAGGGGATGATCAGTTGTTTGGTAACTGGGGAACTGATTTAATACGCGGTGATGGTGGTGATGATATTCTCTCGGGTGGCTTGGGTGCAGATACCCTGCGTGGTGGCTTGGGTGCTGATCTTCTTGTCGGGTCATACTACAATCCATGGATACAACTTGTCCTTCCCGATTTCGGCGCTAGTGACATTTATGTACTTGAAGAAAACGCGGGTTTAGATATTGTGCGCGGCTATGATGTCGGTTCTGATCAAATTGGACTCTTAGGTATAGCGCTCAATGATCTCGTCCTGACTCAACAAGGCGCGGATAGTATCATCAGTTTAAATGGAGAAGACATCATGCAGGTAGAAGGGGTTAATACCGGACACCTTTCCTTTACGACCAGTTTCTCGTATATTTAAAGTCTAGAAAATGTATCAACCGTAGGGTGCGTTACGCTTCGCTAACGCACCCTCCATCTGTAAAAACCTACGCCCCTGAGACTCACTCAATTGATTATAGCCATAGACACATTTTCACAACTCATTTAGACAAATAAATCGTCGAAGCCAAGACTATCGGTGCAGATTTTCATCGTAACCTATCTTCATCAAATAAACTAAAAGAATGCTATGGTAAACCAAATTATATGCTAAAATAATTAACTTACATGTAAGTTAATTATTTGGGGCATATTATGGACAGCACAAAAGATTCAATTGGGTTAGATTTCGCGATCGCTTAACCCAACCATCTGGATTGACACAGCTCAAATTCTGGAACAGACTTGCTTCGTTGTCAGGAGACCTTAGCCCTCTCTAGCTGGGCATTAAAGCACTAAAGTGCTTACTACATACTAGGCTACATACTAGGTGGCTCACGGCACTATAACGGTGACGTTTTCCCCGATAGTTCGAGTGAGTGAATCAGCAAACAGTTGTGTCATATCTTACAATCAGCTCATCAGTGAGCTTTGACAGATAGCCATATTGAGATTGGTAGGAAGGACGGACAATGCTTCACAAGCGTGATTGGTTCAGTATTTGTAAACTTGCCCTAATCAGCGGCACATTTAGTTATAGTCTTGGTTATTCCCTGCCTAGTTTTTCACAATCAATTGTGCCAGATAATACATTGGGTTCAGAGAACTCTGTTATCACGCCCAATGTTGAGATTAATAATCAGATCATTGACCTAATCAAGGGTGGCGCAAGTCGAGGCTCAACCCTATTTCATAGTTTTGAGCAGTTTAGTGTGACTGAAGGTCAACAGGTTTACTTTGCCAATCCTAATGATATTGCTAATATTTTCAGTCGAGTCACCGGAAACAATCACTCGGATATTTTTGGGACGTTAGGCGTTTTGGGTGACGCCAATCTGTATTTACTCAATCCCAATGGGATTATCTTTGGTCCGAATGCTCGTCTGGACGTTAATGGCTCTTTTGCTGCTAGCACATCGGGTGGTGTAGTCTTCGACAATGGTTATACATTCAGCGCTACGAATCCTGATTCGCCCCCTTTGCTCACTGTTACGACTCCTTTAGGTATTTCTCAATGGTTACCTCCGACTGGAGAAATTACCAGTACAGGAAACTTATCAGCCGGACAAGATTTATCATTCATCGGTCAAAATATTGACCTAGAAGGGGGTCAATTAACAGCGGGAAGCAATCTGAAACTCAAAGCCTCAGAACTGTTAACGATACAAGATACTGCGACTAATCCCTTTATCGCCATGGCTGGGGGTGAATTTGTCGCCCAAGGAAATGAAGGGTTAACCCTGTCTATCTTAAACCATGCAAATAGTGGCTTGAGTTCACATGGAAACATGACTCTGCGTTCAACTAATGCCATCCAACTTGATGGTCATTATGCCACTAATGGTCAATTTTCTGTGGAACAACTCGACGGTACTCCAGGGAATAGTTTTGCTGCTGATGATCCCATTGTCCTGGCTGCAGGTGATGTGAAACTCGGTAATTATGAGGGGGCGTCGCTACATATTTTGGCAGGGGGAAGTGTTGAGTTAGGCACAGTCACCATTAATAATACGGGTCCAACGGCTAGCACGATTAACAGTAACAATGACACCTTAATTCCAGGAACAAATACACCCTACAGCGCCCTGAGTAATGTTACGTTATCTGATGGCACCTCGGTTAGTGTCAATGGAGATAGTCAAGCAACATTAGATGTCAGAGCCGGAATTGACTGGACTCAATCGCCTTTCACCAGAGTTCCAGGTATTCCAACACCAACGGATATTCTCACAGGTTCGGTTACATTTGAAACGGCTTCCCTTAGTGGTTCTAATATTAAAGTAGGTAAGGTTGAAATTGCCCAATCTGATGGTTTAGTCCTACTGACGAATCAATATCGACCGAATTTAGCGCTACCCAATGGTAGTATTCAGGTTGAAAGTATTATTACAGCCGCCGATAAATTAGAACCACCATTGCCAAGGTTTGAGTTAGGGGGAGACATTGCAATTGATGCTCGTGGAGATCTTTCTATTGCGGCTAACGGTGAGATTCTATCCGTGGGATTAGTTGGCGGTAATGTAACAATGAATAGTGGTACGTCAATTCTTTTTAATGACTCAAGTAAGATTGAAAGCGTGAGTTTTACTCCAACTAATGGGTTTGGTGGTGATATTAGTCTCACAGCTCCTACCATTCAATTAACGAATAAAAATGAAATTGAAACCCTTTACCTCGGTAGCGAACAAGGTGGTTCTATCAATATTTCCGCCAGTTTATTGAGCCTGCGCCAAGGGAGTAGAATCAACACAGCAACATCAGGTACAGGAAACGCTGGTGCTGTCAGCGTCGATGCTGATTCCATAGTCCTAGAAAATAGTAGTACAATTTCCAGTGAAACCTCTTTTGTCAGGGGGGGGAATGCTGGAAATGTGGCAGTAACCACAAACACACTGATGGCTACGGATGGCAGCCAGATTTTTTCTTCAACAGCAGGTGTAGGAAACGCTGGAAATGTTAGTGTTATTGCCACTGAATCAATTAAATTAATTGGAACATCAGGAGATAACCCTAGTGGGATTGTGAGTGCGGTACTGCCTTTTTTGAATATTCCTAACGGTCCGTTCTTTGCTGATGCATCCGATTTTCCTGCCTTGCCTGATGCCTTATTTCCGATGGGCATTCGTCGAGGGAATGGCAATGCTGGGAGGGTTTCAGTCGAAACGGGTAAACTTGTGCTGGAAGATGGGGGACAAATTAGAACGACGACTGTAGCATCAGGAAATGCAGGTCTAATTGATGTTAATGCTGATGAAATTGAAATTAAGGGAGCTGTACTCGGTTCAAACTTCCCAATTCCTAGTGCTATTCTGAGTGAGGTTGAACCAACATCGAAGGGGCAAGGGAACGATATTACGATTAATACGAATCGGCTTTCGGTAACCGATGGTGGATTTATTAGTGCCAGTACCAGTGGTCAATCAGATGCAGAAACTGGGAGTAGTGCCGGAAATATTAATATTGATGTCACTGGGGCGGCTATATTTGATGGCAATAAAGGTGGAGACTTTGACCCGAGTGGTGTGTTTGTCGGAACCTTGGCAGGAGCAACTGGAGGTGGCGGCACATTAACGATTAATGCCGCATCGCTATCTGTCACGAACGGCGCCCAGTTAGAAGCGGTGACTGAAAGTAGTGAAGATGCGGGCAAAATCTTCATCAATGCTAATTCAATTCGCCTTTTTGGTGAGGATACCGGATTGTTTTCTAATGCTGCCGAAGGGTCATCAGGAGATGGTGGTTTAATTGAGATTACTGGAAACGCTCTCATCTTGAAAGATGGAGCGCAAATCAGCACGGATACAGCCGGAACTGGTGATGCCGGAAACACGATTATCAATGTGGATAACGTGATTACTATTATGGGTGAACAGACAGGTATCTTTTCCAGTACAACTTCAGAATCTACGGGAAATAGTGGCAGTATCTTTATTGATCCACAATTGGTTCAAATTCGCGAGGGTGGAGCAATTTCCGTAGATAGTGAAGGCACAGGAACAGGGGGGAGTATTCAGCTTCAAGGCGGTCAATTGATTCTAGATAATGGTCGGATTTCAGCAGAATCCGCCAGTGATAATGGGGGGAATATTGCTCTATCCTTAGACAATATAGTAATCTTGCGCGGAGGAAGTTTAATTTCAGCGACAGCCGGGAAAGATAGTGGGTTTGGGAATGGGGGAAATATTCAAATCGCTACCCCATTTGTTGTGGCTATTCCTGGACAAAATAGTGATATTACCGCTAATGCCTTCGAGGGTGACGGAGGTAATATTGGTATTTCAACAAATGAGCTATTTTTTATTGAGCTTCGGGACTTAACCAACCCACGGGAGGTAATGACTAATGACATTACTGTGACTTCTGATTTAGGTGTTGATGGTATATTCTCGCTCAGTAGTCCAGAGATTGATCCTGAATCGGGGTTAATCAAATTACCGGATCAACTTGCCGATACCAGTAACCAAGTGGTGAAAACTTGTGCGGCGGCGGAGGGGAATGTGTTTACGATTACTGGGCGAGGAGGAGTACCTAGTGATCCAACGGCACCGATTCGCGGTCAAACCTTGTTATCGGATGTGCGCGATTTTGCCGCAACTGCATCGGAAAATCAGCCTCAAGCCCAAGAGTCTGTTCCCAATCCGGGAGAATCGACTCGCGAAAGGCGGTATCTTGTGGAAGCGACGGGTTGGGTGAAAAATGAACAAGGAGAGATTGAATTAGTGGCAGCGATGCCTCAGGAGACATTACCGAATCAATACGCCAATTGCGTAGGGGCGAACTGATGTGCGCCCTGATTACCTGCGTGTACCCTTATCAGCGGAAAAAAGCAACAGGACTCAAGGTATAAAGGGGGTGACGCGGATTTGGCATCAGAAGCTTTAGGTGGGTAAGAGATCCCCCCTAACCCCCCTTCAAAAGGGGGGAACAAGAAACAAAAATTTTTTCAAAGTCTTTCTTTTTAAGGGGATGTAGAGGAATTTCATTTTTGAGCAATATCAGATATCAGGGTATATGTCAGTGAATAGGGCGCACGTCGGTGCGCCCCTACGAATTATTTAAGAGATGCATAAATGAATTACCATGAGTAGAACTTATTCTCAAATAAACAAAATACTTAAGGGTTGGCTGAAGCGCCCCCGTTCTTTTATTGCTTTAATTCTGGGTACTTTTTTTCTGACCTTATCCTTACAATCACCCAAGCTGCCAGCAACGGCGGCTTATCCTCCGTTGGATATGGGGAATCAGACGGAGGAAATTGTCAAGAACCGGGTGGAAACATTAGGACCCCCCATAGAACCTCTCTACAGCCAAACGGTTGAACCCTCAGATTTAGTTGAACAGGGGAAACGTTATTATCAAGCTGGACAATTTGACCAAGCGGCAAAAGTCTGGCAAGACGCAGCAGAAACTTATGCCGCCGAAGGGTTCATCCTCAAGCAAGCCCAATCGCTGAATTACTTAGCGTTGGCGTATAAGGAGTTAGGAAATACGGATTTAGCACAAGATGCGATCGCACAAAGTTTAAATCTGTTAAAATATCAACCGGATACTGATAACAATACCCGCTTACTCCTTGCCCAAGCATTGAATACTCAAGGCACGATTCACCTGCTACAAGGACAAAGCCAAACCGCCTTAGATACCTGGAAAAAATCCGCCTCTATTTATGAACAGGCAGACGATACAACCGGACAATTAATCAGCAAAATAAACCAGGCACAAGCGTTGCAAGCCTTGGGTAAATATCGACGGGCAAAGTCTCTCTTGGAACAATTGGTAAGTGAATTACAAAATGAACCCAATAGTCTGCTGAAAGCCAAGGGATTGAGAAGTTTAGGTGTGGCATTACAAACCCTGGGTCAACTGCGCCAGTCGAAAGCTGCGTTAGAAACCAGTTGGCAAATTAGTCAACAGTTAAATTCACCCCAGGATACCAGTGAGGCACTGTTTAGCATTGGTAATGTCGCGCGAGATTTACAAGAATATGCCGTCGCTTGGACGTACTATCAACAAGCCGCCGAATTAACACCTGATCCCTTAACTCAACTAGAAGCGCAACTGAATCAATTGCGGATGTTAATCGAGTTACAACGCTGGGATGTCGCCCAAGAACTCATCCCAATTGTTACTACCAAAGTTAACCAACTGTCTGCCTCGCGTCCGGCGATTTATGCCCAAATCAATCTGGCAGATAGTTTGATGAAATACGACCAAGGGGGGATGGCAAACTCCTTAGCGGTGGATACGTCAAAACTCTTAGCGAAAGCGGTTAACCAAGCCCGAAAAATTAACGATCCCAGAGCCGAAGCGTATGCCCTGTATCAATTAGGTAAACTGTATCAGGCGAATGGGACATTAGACGAGAGTCAAACCCTATCCCAACAGTCACTAAAACTCGCTCAAGAAATTAACGCCGACGATATCACAGCACGGGCGGGCGCACAATTGGGTGAAATACTGCAAAAACAAGGCAAAACCAGCGAAGCCCTCGCGGCTTATAAAATTGCCTTTGATAATATCCAATCCCTACGCAGTGATTTAATTGCAATTAGTTCTGATGTTCAGTTCGACTTTAAAGAAGGGATTGAACCCCTCTATCGTCAGCTTGTTAGCTTACTGTTAAAAGAAGGGGATAATCAAGCCAACTTGCAACAAGCCCGTGATGTGATGGAAGCGTTGCAATTAGCCGAACTGGATAACTTTTTCCAAGATGCCTGTTTAGATACGCATCCGGTTGCCTTAGAAGAAATTGATACCCAAGCATCGGTGATTTATCCAATTATATTACCCGATCGCTTGGAAGTGATCCTCTCGGTTCCCAATCAACCCCTTACCCACTACGCCACTCAACTCACCCAAGCTGAGGTTGAATCCACGCTGACACAACTGTATTCCGCCCTGTCTCCTGGCTATCCTAGAAACGAACGGTTACAACTCTCCCAGGAGGTCTACAATTGGTTAATCAAACCGGCTGAAGCAGCGATGGCTAGCCAGGATATCAAGACGCTAGTATTTGTCCCCGATGGCTTTCTCCGCAACTTACCCATGGCAGCACTCTATGATGGAGAAAAGTATATCCTGGAAAAATATCGGATTGTCTTTAGTCCCGGATTACAACTGTTTCCCCAAGGACTCTCCCAAGAAAAACTGAGTTTATTAGCGGCTGGGTTAACCGAAGCGCGTCAAGGGTTCAGTCCTTTACCAGGCGTTGATGAAGAGATAGCACAAGTGTCGCAACAAGTCAACTCTAAAGTGCTATTTAATGAAACCTTTACCTTCGGCACATTTAAAGAACTGATTAACAACCAATCCTTCCCCATCGTTCACCTGGCGACTCACGGTCAATTCAGTTCCAATCCTGAGGAAACCTTTCTACTCACCTGGAGCGATCGCATTTCCATTGAGGACTTCGATCTAATCTTTCAAAAACGGCGGCTGGGGCTACTACAACCGATTGAACTACTGGTCATGAGTGCCTGTCAAACCGCAGCCGGAGATAATCGAGCTACATTAGGTTTAGCAGGATTTGCCCTGCGATCGGGTGCCAAAAGTACAATCGCCAGTCTCTGGTCAGTGAGTGATGAATCCACCTCGATTATGATGCGGGAATTTTATCACCAACTAACGGAACTGAAGGTGAGCAAAGCTGAAGCGTTGCGACAAGCACAGCTTAGTCTTCTCGAAGAACCCTTATACCAACATCCCTATTTTTGGGCATCGTTTGTTCTGATCGGTAATTGGCTATAGGCTACAAGCATTCAAGGAAAGTTGACCATGACTCCAGCAATCTGCCAAACTCTCTTATCCGCTACAGTAACCGGGACAATTTTCTTATTAACAGCCAATGCTGCTTTAGCACGTTTTGTCCCCTTAGAGTCGGAACATCCCATCAACAATAACCTGATCAGTGTAGACTTCAGTCTTCCCGACGATAATGTTCCGAAAAGCCCTGTTGGTGGGGGTGTGCGAGGTCAGGTGCAGTTTGGTCTTCCCCAAGATGCTGCGCCTCGTAGCGGTGTAGGCGGAGGCGTCAGAGGAGATGTGCAGTTTGCGTTACCTGGTGGTTCCGCACCTCGTAGTGGTGTAGCAGGTGGAACTAGGGGAGATGTGCAGTTTGCGTTACCTGGTGGTTCCGCACCTCGTAGTGGTGTAGCAGGTGGAACTAGGGGAGATGTGCAGTTTGCGTTACCTGGTGGTTCCGCACCCCGTAGTGGCGTAGCTGGGGGAACTAGAGGAGATGTGGAATTTAGCTTACCTGGTGGTTCCGCACCTCGTAGTGGTGTAGCAGGTGGAACTAGGGGAGATGTGCAGTTTGCGTTACCTGGTGGTTCTGCACCTCGCAGTGGTGTGGCTGGGGGAACTAGAGGAGATGTGGAATTTAGCTTACCTGGTGGTTCTGCACCTCGCAGTGGTGTGGCTGGGGGAACTAGAGGAGATGTGGAATTTAGCTTACCTGGCGGTTCCGCACCTCGCAGTGGTGTGGCTGGGGGAACTAGAGGGGATGTGGAATTTAGCTTACCCGGTGGTTCCGCACCTCGCAGTGGTGTGGCTGGGGGAACTAGAGGGGATGTGGAATTTAGCTTACCCGGTGGTTCCGCACCTCGTAGTGGTGTAGCAGGGGGAACTAGAGGGGATGTACAACTGACCTTACCGGGCGGTGCGGCACCTCGTAGTGGCGTAGCAGGGGGAACCCGAGGTGAGGTAGAACTAACCTTACCCTCTGACGCACAAAACCCCTATACCAGTGCTGACGGGGGTATCCGAGGTGATGTTGAACTATTGCTCCCCAATCAAGATTCAGTTCCCGAAGTGTTAGGTGTCTTAGCACCAGAAGCAACACCAGTTAATGACATTCCTGTACTGACAGCATTAGTTCCGCCGACGAAACACGGACGCACCGTTTCACCTCGTCCCACAATCTATGTTTATTTGCCTCCAATTGGCGCACGGGAGGTCTTTTTTAGTATTCAAGATGAAGCGGGGAATTCTCATTACCATACCACCCTAAATGTCTCTCCCCAAGGTGGAGTCATGGCAATTACCCTACCTCCAGATACACCGGGATTGGAAATCGATAAGAATTATTTGTGGTATTTTGCTCCCATTGAACCCGGTGGAATTTTGCGACCTGATAATTATGCTGTGACAGGATGGGTGAAGCGGGTTGAAAATACGGTCAATGAGCAAGAGTTTGTGGGATCTCCTGTGAAGCTAGCGACTAAGTATGCCGAGGCAGGGATCTGGTATGATACGTTGCAGGTTTTAGTTGAGGCTCAACAATCTGAACCGATGAATGAAACCTATAGTACCGAATGGCATGATTTATTAGAGCAAGTTGACCTAGAAGCGATCGCGTCTCAACCTTTTGTCTTGGAGTAGAACACACAGAGCCATGTAGAGACGCGCCATGGCGCGTCTGGGAGCAGAGGGAGCGGTATTGGAAAGGTTAAAAAAACAGGATAACAGTTGAGACGGATATGCCATGAGTGATGACTCATTAGCCAACACTAAAAATAATGCCCTTGAACAAGGTGAGGGATCAAGATTCAAGATGAGCCATGACACGTCTCTACAGGCATTATTTAAACGCTGGCAAGGAGTTTTGCTGATTACGCCTTGTGTGGCAGGTTTAATTATTGCTGGCAGTTATCTGGGAATTTTTCGGATTTTAGAATGGTTGATTTTAGATCAATTCTTTCTCCTGCGTTCCCAAGAATCCGTTGATGAGCGAATTGCTATCGTCACGATTGATGAAGAAGATATTGATTATGTAGTGCAGTGGCCCATGTCGGATAAAGTCATGGCACAGCTGCTCCGGACTATTAATGCCCAAAACCCTAACACGATCGGGTTAGATATTTATCGAGATTTACCTGTAGAACCGGGATATGAAGAACGGGTTGAGGTGTTTAAAACTACCCCAAACCTAATTGGAATTAACAAAATTGCTGGAAATACCATCGATCCTCCACCGACGTTAGCCGATCAAGGTCAAGTGGCGGCTAACGATATGTTCTTGGATAACGATGGCAAAAATCGCCGCGCTCTTGTCCTCGGTGAAGCTGAGAGTGGTTTAATGCAGGGCTTTGGCGTAAAACTGGCGTTAGATTATTTAGCCGACCAAGGGATTGAATTGGAGCCTATCAATCCTGACAAACAAATCTTCAGTTTAGGTCAGGCAAAATTTATCCCCCTCAGTAAAAATGATGGATTCTACAAAGAATCGGATTTGGGTTGGTATCAAATCCTGGTGAACTATCGCGGCGGATTGGATCGCTTTCCGAATATTTCCATGACTGATGTTTTGGAGAACCGCATCCCCGAAAACTTCTTCCGCGATCGCATCGTTTTTATTGGTGCAAAAGCGCCCAGCCTTAATGATAACTATCTCACGCCTTATAATAGCAATCTAGCTGTCCCTACGGACTTAATGCCCGGTGTGGTTATTCATGCGAATATCACCAGTCAGATTCTCAGCGCCGCTATATCAGGACGTCCCATGTTGCGGGCAACGACAAAACCCATACACTGGCTACTGATTGTTGTTTGGTCAGGATACAGTGCCACACTTGGATCATTCTATATCCGCCGACGCTGGCTAACTCTTTTGGGGTTATTAATCGCGGTAGGCATTATTGTTACCAGTTCCTATTTTGCCTTTCTCTACGGTTGGTTAGTTCCCATCTTTACCCCTTTATTGGCTGTAGTTGTTGCGGCTACGTTTAGCGTCGGTCAGGTTTTGTGGCAAAACCTAATGATTTCCTATCAAAAATTAGAAGATTATGCCCGTAACTTAGAAGACAAAGTGAAAGAACGCACCACTGAACTTGCCCAAGCGAATGGGGAAATTAGTCAACTCAACGAAAAACTCAAAGCCGACAACCTGCGGATGAGTGCCGAACTTGATGTCGCTCGTCAACTGCAATATATGATCCTGCCTAATCCGGATGAATTAGAAGCCATTGAAGGATTGGATATTGCTGGGTTTATGGAACCGGCTGACGAAGTTGGCGGTGATTACTATGACATCCTCTGCACGGATAATGTGGTTACCGTTGGCATTGGCGATGTAACCGGACATGGGTTAGAAAGTGGTATTTTAATGATGATGACCCAAACCGTTGTTCGCACCCTAGACGAAATTCGGGAACGTGATCCCGTGAAGTTTCTCGATACCCTTAATCGCACGCTTTACAAAAATGTGCAACGGATGAATTCGGATCGCAACTTGACCTTAGCTATTCTTAATTATACTGATGGCAAAGTTAGTATCAGTGGTCAACATGAAGAATCTATTGTGGTGCGTGCTGGGGGAATTATTGAACGAATTGATACCATGGATTTGGGATTTCCGATCGCCTTAGATGATGACATTGCTGATTTTATTGATCAAGCGTTAATTGAATTACAACCCGGTGACAGCATTGTCCTCTATACCGATGGCATTCCTGAAGCTGAAAATATGGAGAATGAACAATATGGGTTAGATCGATTGTGTGATGTGATTCATCAAAACTGGGATAAATCTGCCGCAGCCATGAAAGATACGATTATTGATGATGTGCGGCAATTTATTGGCAAACAAAAAGTTTTTGACGATATTACCTTAGTCGTACTTAAGCAAGATACTTAGGGGCTTAAGTATAATGTAATTTATGATATAGCAGTAGACACATCGATTAGGACTTTCGGCACCATTGTAGAGACGTTGCATGCAACGTCTCTACATAAATGATGTGTCCTAACAGCTATGGCGGTTGCTATATTATGTTTTATACAACTGATTAATCATTTCTGCCGAAACATTTGTAGCTGAACTATCAAATAAAATTTTTCCCATTTTTAATCCAATAATTCGCTGATAATACCTCAGGGCAAAATCAACCGAATGTAGGCTAGTAACCAAAGTATTACCGCCCTGTTCACTCATTTGACATAGCAACTCTATTACCTCTCGACTCAACTCCGGATCAAGACTAGAAATCGGTTCATCGGCTAAAATCACTAAGGGATTTTGGATGAGAACTCGCGCTAATGCTACTCGTTGTTGTTGTCCGCCAGAGAGTTGATCAGTGCGGGTGTAAAGTTTATCCGGAATTCCCACTTGAGTTAACGCCTGATGCGCTGTTTCTACCTCTAACGGAAATAATAGCGATAAAGCGGCTTTAAACAATGACCACCGTCCTAAATGTCCAGCATTAACATTGTGAATCACTCGTAAATTATCCACTAAATGAAACTGCTGATAGACTGTACCAATTTGCCGTTGCACTTGGCGTAATCTCCGAGTTGAAATTTGGGAAAGATTGTACCCTAATGCCCAAATTTCTCCTTGGCTGGGTTGCACTGTTCCATTCAACAAACGCAATAGGGTACTTTTTCCCGCCCCACTTGACCCAACTAATGCCACCCGTTCCCCAGGGTACAGCGTGAGATTGATCTCCCTTAGGGCGGTCAATCGACCAAAGTGCTGAGTTACACCTTTTAGCTGGAAAATTGGCGACGAATCGCTCATTTAATTTTGCCAATTTGACGACCGACTTTTTCAATTTGAGCGTAATTGGAATTTTCTGTGGGAATAAATTTATCAGCCCCAAATAAGTCTAAAATTTCTTGGTGTTCGGGGTTATTCGGGTCAAGCTGGAGTAAGGCGGCTTGCACTTTCTGGGAAAAATCTTCGTCATAGCGTGATTTGACATCGGGATGAATCACCCAATGATAATCATAATAGGTTGGCGTTTCCCAAATTACATCCACTTTATTTAAATCCACGTCTCCTACTCAGGTCAATTTGCTCGAAATACCCTTCGATACGGGCAAACAAAGCGGGGCTTTCTTCGATATCGATCTCGATAGTGTTAGTTTGGGTAAGAGTCGGGGAACAGTATTGCGTTTTTTGTTCCTCACTCAAACCCTTCTCAGAGAGTCGCTGTAGGTGATCGCGATATTCTGCCAAAGTATTTTGACTATCAGGATAATCTGGGATGACATTATCAAGAATCGCGATCGCGCCTTCCCAATCCTCAATACAAATAGCTTGATTCAATTGTCCCGTGGTATCTTGGGCTTGACTGGGTAAGCTAATCAAACTCGCCAGACTTCCCAGTAAAATGCCGCTACAGAGTTGTTTCCAGTTCATTATTGTGTTTTTTAGTAATTGATAGTTTTGCCAGCTACAATCGCGATAAAGTCAATTCCGCGATCACGTCTGGGTTTGCCAACAGAGGAGTTAAGTATCACTCACTATCGTTATCTATCGTCGTATAAACAGTCAGCCTGGTTGAATGATACACGATCGTTGTTTAAAGTAAGTTCAACCATCTCACTTTTAACGTTGCTAAAAGAAACGTTCAGCGTGCAATTATTAGGATCGGGATCGGTTGCTTCTGCAAACTGCCACTCATAATTAACCAATTCTCGAGAGCTTTCGGGTTCTCCTAATTCCTGCAAAAGCTGTTCTAAAACCGCTCGATCGTTCATCCCTTCTTCAAAACGGGCTGCAATCTCTTTAAACTCAGTCGCAGGAACAGGAGTGGTAATATCAACAGCGACACAGCGAGGATTGTTGTCTTCACAGTCCCTAATCTCATCAATATTCAAATAATCCAACTGGTCGTCAGAAAACCTGGCAGAGAGAAAGTTGCCATGCTCATCTCTCCACATATATGAAGAATAAAGCCTATTTATCTTCCCCGGACGACCGATAATTGTAGCGACTTCAGCGTAGCTCATCCCGTATTCGATTTGCTCGTTATAGCTTTCTACACGGTCGCTGAGGGGTGTTTCTTCAGTCTTGGGGAGCGATTCGTTAGTACAGTCATAATCTAACTGATGTACATCGCTTAACCCTGTTTCAGAGAGTTGTTGCAGGCGATCGCGATATTCTCCTAATGTAGTTTGACTGTTAGGATAATCTAGTATTGCATTGTCAAGGATCGCGATCGCACCCTCCCAATCCTCGATACAAATCGCCTGATTGAGTTGGTCAGTGGTATCGTCAAATTGACTTGGCGCTTCCTGACAACCCAGGAGTCCTGCGATTAAAATTCCCGTAAGGTAAGGTTTCCAGTTCATCATTGCGTTTTTAGTAATTGATAGTTTTTCTAGCTACAATTGCGAAAAAGTTAGTTCCGCTAATTTAACGATAGCCCATCGCATCGCTAAATTTGGGGACTTGAACCAGGGAGGAAAAATGAGCGATCGCCTCCTGTTGTTTGGCTTTCTGGAGATACTGGAGATATTTCAACAGATTCTTCCGGGCATTATCCGCCTTTTTTTCCGGGCAATGCCCAGAATTGAGCCAGAGCAAAACCCGTTCGTTCAAACTGGCAAAGTCCTGAATTTCCATGTCTTTAAGCTGTTTGGAATGCTTATATGATTTTTGGGGTTGTTTTAATTACACTCTGACTACAAATTAATAGAGGCATTGTCTGGATTTTTTTTGTCGCTGTATAGTTCCAATCGGGTGAATTTTATGATTTTCAAATAAGATACCCCGTCCCTGGATATCTGGTAAATGTATAGAAAAAGCCAATGACTAGATCAATATTTTCCGGGGGATTTGATACTGACTATCAAATTGCCACAAACTCTAGCCAAAAGAAAAAAAGCCAGAGTAGCCACAAATAAAAATATAGTTTACGATTAATGTATAGGTTTGTAAATAGACCAAAAAATTTAGCCTTTCGGTAGATACCTGCCTGTCTATCCGGATATAACAGAAGTAAAGGTTTAAATAGGGTGTACTCAACGACAACCATCAAGGGTCTAAGCTAATACACATTTTAATGTCTGCCTTGACATCCTGGCTGTTTGCAGTGTAAGGACGGGGTCAGTTGATTCGCTATAACGGACAAAACCCATAACTGTAGCAGATAAAATGTACAACCGCTTAGTCAGGCAAGTGACTTCCAACTTAGGGTCACTAATTGCCTGAAAAAATCTTGAAGGTAGTAATTTAGGCAGCACAAAACGTTGTAGCAGTCTAGGGAATCACCAGTTGTGAAAATAGCATTGCTGATTGGGGTAAGTGAGTACGGCTATGGTTTTCACCCCGTACCCGGAGCCGTTAACGCTGTTGAAGCGATGCAACGTGTTTTGCAGTATTCTTTTGACGAGATAGAAACGCTGATTAATCCGAATCCTCCCGTGATGCGGGAAACCATCGAAACGCTGTTGAGTAAGCGTGACGAGGAAGATGTCGTGTTGTTGTTTTTCTCAGGTCAATGTATCCAAGATTATAATGATACCGTATATTTAGGAACTGGCATAACCGCCACTCGCATGACTGATGACAATTCCCTAAAAGAATTAGTCAAGGCAACCGTTGTTCCAGCTCGTTTAATCCAGGATCTACTTAGCAACAGTCCCTGTCCGCAGAATATTGTGATCATCGACGGTTACTGTAGCAATATTTTGGATTGGGAAATAACGGCAAACGACTATAATCAGGTTGGGTTAAAACAACAAATGACCGGTGAGAAGTGGGCGCTTCTGAGTTGTTTTAGTTCCATACCCTATTTCAACCAATCCGAGCAATCTCAACCCTCGGATTACACTCGTTACTTAATCGAAGGACTAGCAACAGGACTCGCCGATCGCAATCATGATGATTGGATTTGTGTCAAGGAACTTCATGACTATGTTTCTCAGCAGCTTAAAATCGTTGCTCCCGCTTTAAAACCTAGAGTATATGCTAGCGAACCTTACCAAGCGATCGCACTGAGTCAAGTTCCCCTGAATCGCCTCACCTTAAAGTATCGTAAAGAAGCACAGCGCTGGATCAGAGGGGGTGAAATTTCTGTTGGCGGTCGTTCGGCTCTGGATACATTAGCCCAAAGTCTACATCTGACTCCAGCCGATTGTGCAGCAATAGAAGCCCAAGTTTTAACTCCCTATCGCGAGTATCAGGAAAAATTACAGCGATATAAAAAAGCGTTTCGGGAAGTTTTCCGAGCCGATAATGCACTCAACCCCAAGTCTCGTAAACTCTTAAAAGATTTGCAACAGTCTTTAGGATTGAAAGATCAAGATATTAAAGACACCGAACAAATAATTCTATACCAAAAGCAATCCCGCCAAACTCCCCAGTCGAATCCCGATAGTCATCGGGAAGTCGAGAGAACAGGAGGAACAGACATTAGAGAATCTCTAAGTCGGCGTTCTGTTTCACTCATTCGGGATCAAGAAGAAACCACCGACGTATCCACACCCATGGAGGTGTCACCCCAATCAGAGGATAGCATCCCATCGACTCAATCGGTTGAGCCTACAGAACCCCCTATTTCAGCCTCTGCACCTGTGGAGGTGTCACCTCCAGCCGAGGAGAGTGTCTCACCGACTCAACCCGTTGATTCCGCAGCACCCCCGATCCCGCCATCCACACCGACAGAGGTTCCATCGCCCCAACAGGAGAGTGCGATCGCGCCCTCATCCACCTTTGACTCGATTAATCCTGAACAAACCCAAGAATCAACGACATCCAATGGCAATCAACCCGATCGACTCCCATTAAAACCCAATTCTATCCCCGAATGGTATATGCAAACGCCAGAGGAACCGGAAACCGAACCGACTTCTGGCGTCCAAGTATCATCAAATCTTAGCAATTTCTTAAATCCTGAACCCGCCGTTTCTAAATCCTCCAATAAACTCCTCCTTTGGGCAGGAATTGGTGGCGGTTTAGCTACATTAGCTCTACTAATTAGTTTATTTAATCGTGCCGCCGTACAACCGTCAACCGATTCAACCGATACCGTGGTATCATCATCGACACCCTCTCCCACAGCAACGAAATCCCTCAACGGTGCTACTTCCAGTCCCTCCCCATCTCCCTCTCCCTCTCCTGCACCTAAACCATCGCCAGAACCTGCCACTTGTTCAGTGATTGTTACCGGAAATGTTCGTTCTGATCCCGCATCATTTCGCGATAATGTGATTACCTATTTAACTAGAGAACAAGTCTCGATAACTGGAACACAGACCCAAGGTGGTTGGGTAGAAATTGAACTTCCCGATCAACGTCTAGCTTGGGCACATCGGGAGGTAATCTTAGATGAGGAGGAGATAAACTCTTGTATGTTTGAACAAGGAATGACAATTGAACTCGTTCCCGATATTCCACCGCCGCCCGATTTTATTTATGACGATGACGACGATTAACAACGGTAGAGACGTTTCCAGGGAACGTCTCCAAGACCTGACATCTTATTTCTCTTTAGTTAAACTAAAATGAAATAATCCCATCTAAACCCTGAGTGCTAACCTGTGGACTGTGGATGTCAGGAACCCCACGGCTATAGGTTCCGGGGGCTTAGAATTTAGCCCCTACCTGACCAGCCTAAGTGGATGGTGCACTACGTTATACCCAAGAGTTCAAGTTCGTACATGAAAGCCAGCTACACCCTAAGTCAATCGTTAATTGCCGCAGACAGTCCCTCAATCGTAGACTTACTGATTACTTTTCAAGGATCAGAGTCGAGTCAGCAGACATCCTTGCGTCGTCCGCTGAATCTCAGCTTAGTCTTAGATCGTTCGGGTTCAATGGCGGGAGATCCCCTACGATATGCCATTCAAGCCGCCCAAAATCTGATTGATCATCTCACCGCTGATGATTTTGTTTCGGTGGTGATTTATGATGACACCGCCGAGGTGATTATTCCCCCACAATTAGTTGGTGATAAAGCCGCCCTTAAAGCAAAAATTGGTAAAATTCGCGCCAGGGGCTGCACCAACTTAAGTGGCGGATGGTTGTTGGGATGTACTCAAGTTCAAGCTAACCAAAGTCCAGAACGAATTAATCGCGTCTTACTTTTAACCGATGGATTGGCAAATTATGGGATTAAAGATCCGCAAGTGCTGACGAAAACAGCCTTAGAAAAAGCTGAGGCGGATATTGTCACCACAACCTTAGGGTTTGGTAATTATTTTAACGAAGATTTACTGATTAACATGGCAAATGCCGCCCGGGGGAATTTCTACTTTATTCAGTCTCCCGATGACGCCTCCCAAGTGTTTGACATTGAGATGGAAAGTTTAGTCTCTGTTGTGGCGCAAAATCTCAGGGTTAAGCTACAACCGGAAGCGTTTGTTGACGTTGGTGAGATTTTAAATAACTATCGTTTTTCCCAAGTGGATGATAGGGTAGAGGTTATCTTGGGGGATGTGTATGGCGTTGAACAAAAGCCCTTAGCGATTCCCTTAACTGTGTCGCCACGATCGCAATCCGGAATGACGACGATTGCTACTGTGACCTATGACTATCAAACCATTGTCGAAGGCAGTATCCAAGACATTAGTAATCAGTTTTCCATTACCTTAACCGTCGGTTCAGAAGCAGAAGCCAAAGATATCCAGCCTGATCCGCAAGTCTTGGAACAAACGTCTCAGTTAAGAATTGCTAAATTGAAAGATGAAGCTGTTTCCCTGGCGGACAAAGGAGACTTTCAACAAGCAGTAGTTAAACTGCGGGAAACGATCGAGGAACTCAAACGCAAGACATTAGATGAATTCTTTGACATTGCCGAAGAAATAGCCCAACTGGACTACTATGCTCAATGTTTAGAAAATCGACGATTTGACCGGGCAATTCGCAAAGAAATGCGGGATCAATCTTATCAAACCCAAACCCGCGATCGCGAAGATTTGAAATTCCGTGGAACCACAACAGGTGCAGCCAGTGGGTTAGAGGTAACAACGAATCCCGACAGTGGTGTTTTAGTCAAATGTGAACGGGTTGGGGGTAAGCTACGAGTGCGGGTCATTTCTGAGGGATATAATCCGGATTTAAACGTGCAGTTTCCCCGCAGTATCCGCGAACAAGGTGTCACTTATGTCGTGGATGAAATTACCCCATCTGCTAATGGCACATTTTATCGCGCCTCAGGAACCATTCGCCGCCTGGTTAAACCCGGTGAAGAAAAAGCATCCACTCAAAAAACCCGCCAAGCTAAACAATTACAAACTGCTAAAGCCCAAGGAACGGCGGCTGATTTAGAAACTACCGATACTGTGGGAGATGGGGTTCTAGTTCAGTGTATCAAAGACGGGAAAAAACTGCGAGCCAGAGTTGTTTCTGATGGCTATAATCCCGACTACAATATCCGTTTTCCGCGTACTATTCGAGAGGAAGGGATATTATATGTAGTGGATGAGGTTAAGGAAAATCCCCAGGGAGGTTCCTATATTGCTTATGGTAAAATTCGCAAATTAGTTCAGTAGTTGTGGCGGGGATTAGATAGATAGTAACACCTATTAGTAATGGCTTAATAAGCTGTCATGCATTTAAATTGGGTATTAGTAGCGAGCAAGATGCAAAGCCTGCGGCATGGCTTCGCTAAACGCACTACAAGGCTTTCGCCGTTATTGATATTAAGGTTTAAATGCCGAACAGCTTACCAGGATGAGAGCTATTATTGACATCAAGGTTTAAATGCCGAACAGCTAATAACAAAGAGGCATTCTCAGAGTTTGCTAAACTAGCATAATTAGGCTGAATACTCAAATAGCCGCAAAATCGCTATGGTTAGAACATTAACCCACTGGACTGTCGCAGATTATCATCAGATGATTGAAAGTGGCATCTTGGCAGGTCGGCACGTTGAACTAATCGATGGACAAATTATCGATATGGCTCCAGAACTCCCGATTCATCGGGTTACCTATCGACGCGGTGTGAATTACCTAGAAGCTCTTTTAGGGACTCAGTATCAATCTGTGGTCAAGTATTCAACGGGGATAATTATGCCATTAGCATTGCCGCAAGTCGAAGTGGACGTGCTTAGATTACTGCAGTGATGTTCTCCTACACGTCTCATCAGCGAGTAAGTGTAGGCTTCCTTTATCAACTTGTAGGGTGGGTTAGGCGGTAATCAATTAAGAAAATAAACCATTTAATTAGTTATCCGCCGTAACCCACCAAGTTATCCCTTTTAATGAAGATGTTGAGTTCAACTATTATTAGCCACTCTTCTTAAAAAGACAAACGACATAGATCAATGGTTTAGTCTAAACTCTTGTTACTGAGACATTAAACCAAAGGAGACTGATGATAATTATCGAGTAAATCCGCCGGATTTTGATACACTTTCATACAGCCTGCTTCTTTTAACTCAGCTTCTGAGAAACCACCGCAAAGCACGCCAATGACATCTAGATTTATTTTACAGGCGGCTTGAGCATCGTAAGGACTATCCCCCACCACAATTGCATCTTGGGTTGTCACCCCATCCAGCTTCCCTAATGCGGCTTGAAAGATGTCGGGATGGGGTTTTGACTTTTCAACATCGTCTGTAGAGGTTGCACCATCCACTAAGTCTTCAATATCCAACAGTTTTTTGTAGTGAGTCAGGGTTTCGGTTCTGGCGGAAGACGCCACGACAACTTTTTTTCCATCGGCTTTTAAGCGTTCAAAGAGTTGGCGCACTCCCTCAAATGGACGCGCCTGAGACAGAAGATTTTCTTGATAGTATTCTTTGCGATAAGTGGCAATATCCTCACCCAGGCGTTCAAATTCCGCTTGAGAAATAAAGACAGGGATGATATATTCACTCCCTTTACCGATTTGATGACGGATTTTATCGTAAGGCACATCATAGCCAAACTGTTTAAACGCTTTAACCCACGCCTGGGCGTGCAGATCAACGGAATCAACTAAGGTGCCGTCTACATCAAAAATAACAGCCTTTGGCATCACAGGTTCTCCTTTTATTTCCCTTAATTATGCCGATGCCCTTCTGGAAAATCAATCTAGCCTGAGAGAGATAATACTCATATCTTTCATGAAAAGGTTTAGGGAGAAGGAGAGAAGACTGGAGATCCGCCTAAATCCCCCATGCAAAAAAAGTGAAGACTCCTCTGGCTTCCCCCATGGAACAAAAAGCGAAACCTTTTTTGGCTTCCCCCTTTTGAAGGGGGACGGGAGGGGGATCTATTCACTACCTTTTTTTAGCCTTAAACAAGACACCAAAACCAAACGCCACAGCCGAACCCAAAATAGTCATGGGTTCGGGTACAGGTGTAGCCTGAGACGGATCAAGATTTAAGGGTTGATCGAGTTGGACTAGGATAAATTCGTTATTATCCGATTGGTCAGGACTACGCCCCTTAGAAAATGGGTAATTATTATCGTTCATCACCAGTAGGGTTTTCTCATCCACAGGCAATACGTTTTCAATCGTAACAAAGGGGAACGTAAATACTCCATTCGTTGTACCATTACCGCCCAAATTATTGGGATCGGAAATATTCAGAAAATCCACTACTAATTCTTTTTGGACAAAACCGTTACTATCTATCTGATTGATGTCGATTTTGTAAATCCGCTTAAATTCAGCAGGTCTAGTAAAATCGGGATTATTGGGATCGCCTTGTCTGTTATCGCGCTCAATGACCAGAAATTCATGGTCATTAATTGCCGTCAAGTCACCAATCGCTCGACCTAGGGGATCTCGTTGATAGAAAAACGTTTTACCTGTATACTGTTGCTGGTCTAAATCAAACTCATTAATGAGCAGGCGATCGCCTTGGTCATCAGGTATCAATGCCCCTTCCAGCATAGCGTAGAGTTTAGTACCACTGCTATTGAGTGCCAGCCCTTCAAATCCTTGAGAACCCTCTAAATTGGCTGTACCGTCTAATTGGGGATTATCAGGAGACTGAACCAGTGGGTTATCACCTAGACCCAGAAAATTGGGCAGCGAAATTGGCGCATCCAGAACTTGACCCTCTGCCGAAGCATGGAATAGAAAGGGACCAAATTCATCACCAAACCAGTAGGTTCCATCACTGGCTTGACGGAAGGATTCGAGGTCAAAGTCAGCACCTGTTAACCAGCGATTGGATTGAATCTTTGAGTCTACAGGAATGGTGGTGTCTGGATAAAAGGATTGTTCGGCAATAATCGGAAAGTCTATCTGATTTGCCCTATCATTTAACTGTAAAAAACTTTTATTGCTAAAGCGAGTCAGGCGTTCCCCTGTTTGGAAATTAACCGGGAAAACTTGACCTGTGGTAAAATCGGGTTCGACAGCATAAACCCGGAGCAGAAAATCAGCCGAATTGCTTTTACGACCAAAACCGTTATCTGTCATAACCCGAAAGGTTCCGGGTTTAGGTCCCGGTAAAACAGCCGAAAAGCCCTGCACGGGTTGTTGATCCGTAAAGGAGATGGGAAATTGTTGTCCTGAGGTGGGACCTGGGGCGAATGTATCTGCCTCAAGAATAGCACGTCCGGTCAGTTGAACGGCAGCGGCTGGAGACGTGAAAATCAAGGGTACAATTAGGGAGGAAAGACTCCTGAACAATAGATAAGAAGGCTTGCACATTTGTGGTAATGAAATAATATTCTAGGTAATTAAAATTATATAAGTGTAGTGAAGAATTATTCTATGACTTCATTGAAACTTCATAAAGGTTAGATAAGTATAAATATAATATAAATCATTGGTTAATTTTTGTTTAAGCCAATCTAAAAATAGGAACATCGTTACTGTTGTAGGTTTGGTTTCACTCCGTTCAACCCAACGAGCTAAACCGAGCAATTGTTGGGTCTCGTTCCTCGACCCAACCTACTATTAGGATAATCAAACCGAAGCCAATAATGAGAAAGGGGAGAGTCTCAAGAAACTTAACTATGTTAAATTGAATAGCGCTGACTGGTATGCTGGTGGGTTTCGACTTCGCTCAACCCACCCTACGGTATATCAAGGTTTTGTTGATCCAAAAATGCTGCCTGGAGCGTGCCATTGATGTTAAATTAGGCATATAAGTGTCAACCCATGACCAATGACAAAGGACAAAGGACAAAGGACAAAGGACAAAGACTTAGTCCTGATTGGCGGCGGTCATAGCCACGCGATCGCACTGCGGATGTTGGGGATGAATCCCTTGCCCGGAGTACGGTTGACGCTGATTACTAATGTGTCTCATACCCCCTATTCCGGGATGTTACCGGGTCATGTGGCTGGGTTCTATACTTTTGATGAATGTCATATCGATTTGCGGCGTCTTGCTCAATTTGCTGGCGCTCAATTATATATAGATAAAGCGGTGGGTTTAGATTTAAACTCAAATAAAGTTATTTGTGCCAATCGTCCTCCCGTTGCCTTTGATGTCTTATCGATTGATATTGGTAGTAACCCGGCTAAAGAATCGGTTCCTGGCGTAGCTAAATACGCGATTCCGGCTAAACCTGTCCCCCAATTTTTAAAGCGATGGAATCGAATTATTGAAACAATTAGCCAACATCCTCAACAATCCCTGAGTTTAGGAATTGTCGGTGGTGGTGCAGGTGGGGTAGAACTGGCAATGACAATGCAACGGCGTCTTATTAATGTAGAGACGCGCCATGGCACATCTGTAAAAATTCATTTATTTCATCGGGGTAATCAACTATTACCCGGTCATAATTCCTGGGCGCGGCGATATGTTCAGAAGCTGCTAACGAAACGGGGAATTCAGGTACATTTAGGGGAAACGGTTTCTCAGATATTGCCGGATAAAATTTGCTGTGAGTCGGGTTTAGTTGTCGATTGCGATTACAGCTTCTGGGTAACGCAAGCCTCGGCACCGAGTTGGATTGCGGAATCAGGATTGCATACCACTTCAAATGGTTTTATTTCAGTTGGCGATACGTTACAATCCCTCTCTCATCCGCATATTTTTGCCGCTGGTGATATCGCCACCATGGTGCATCATCCTCGTCCCAAAGCCGGGGTATTTGCGGTGCGCCAAGGGAAGCCTTTAGTCGAAAATTTGCGTCGCTTTGTACAGGGAAAAACGCTACATCCTTACAAACCTCAACGGCGATTTTTGAGTTTAATTGGCACAGGTGATGGCAGCGCGATCGCATCCTGGGGTTCCTTTGGCTGGCACTCCCGACTGCTATGGCGTTGGAAGGATCATATTGACCGCAAATTTATGCGGCAATTTAGGGATTTGCCAGAGATGGAATCGGCTAATACTGTTCCAGAGAAAACGCCGAACTTGACGAAATCACCCCGTTTAGGGAAGCCAAAAAACGCCCCGCCGATGTATTGCGCTGGCTGTGGTTCTAAAGTAGGTAGCACTACCCTAGAACGAGTATTAAAACGGTTGCAGGATGAGTATCCTTTCCCCACAAAAGAGGATATTATTCTCGGATTAGGAACGCCGGATGATGCGGCGGTGGTGCAAGTTCCCGTCGATAAACTATTAGTGCAAACGATTGATTATTTTCGTACCTTAATCAATGATCCCTTTATCTTTGGACAAATTAGCACCCATCATTGTCTTAGCGATTTATTTGCCATGGGTGCGACGCCTCAGAGTGTTTTGGCAATGGTAACAGTACCTTATGGGACAGCCGCTAAACAGGAGGAAACTCTCTATCAATTGTTATCCGGGGCGATGAAGGTATTATCTCAAGTACAAGCGCCGTTGGTGGGAGGACATACAACGGAAGGCGCGGAATTAGCCTTTGGTTTATCCTGTAATGGGTTAGTACATCCTCAGCAAATTATAAAAAAAAGTGGGATGAAACCAGGCGATCGCATAATTCTAACTAAAGCCTTGGGAACCGGGATTTTATTTGCTGCACATCAACGTTTACAAGCAAAAGGGCGCTGGATTGATCAGGCGGTGGAGTCGATGTTGGTATCGAATCAGGAAGCAGTTAAAGTATTTCGAGATCATGGTGTCACGGCTTGTACTGATGTGACAGGATTTGGATTCGTGGGACATTTAGTAGAAATGGTGCAAGCATCGGGGGTGGCGGTAGATTTAGAGTGGGATAAAATTCCCCTGCTGGAGGGAGTAACGGAACTTGTGCAACAGGGAATTGTCAGTTCACTGTATCCCCAGAATGTCCAAGCTGCACGGTTTATCAGGAATCAGAAAGAGATGTGCGATCGCGCTAATTATCCGGTACTTTTTGATCCACAAACCTCTGGCGGGTTATTGGCAACAATTCCTGGGGATAAAGCAGCGAATTGTGTACAGGTTCTGCAAGAATTAAGATATCAACAGAGTCGCATTATTGGTCAGGTAATTTCAGCTAGTTCAGACGTTCCCCCATTAAGATTCTTATAAGAAATGCCCTTTTTGCCATGGCGACTAGCAGTCGCTGCTACACAAACAAAGTCCGCCTACGCGGACTAAATTATCAAGGGGGTGGCTACAGCAGTTTGTAAACCATTTGTCAACTCTACAATATCGGCGATAGCACTAAAATTCCATCATTTTTACTTAATACTAGATGTTGAGAACCAAATGCTAGAAAACTCCAATTAAGGTGTTTTTGAGGAAGTGTTATGTTCCATAACTTTTTTCCTTGAGCATCTGCGGCAACAATAACTCCAGATTTAAGGTTGCCGTAAATACCGATACAATTCGGTGGAAGGCTTATAAAACGACAAAATTTGGGATTAGGAGAACGTAGTTTGTCAACCAATCCTGATCGAGCAACTGTCGTAATTTTACCGGTGGATACATTAGCTAAATAAGGAGTAGCAGCATCACCATGAGGATAGATAACTACTAAATTACCAAGATTATATAACTCTCGATATTCCAGGGATAATAATAGTAAGTTAGGGTGAAAGCCTATACTTGTACTCTGTACAAGTAGCTGATCGTCCCCAAGGCGACCATCAATATATAGTCTAGTGTTTGCTCCGATTACCCACTTGTCTAAAACTAAGCCAGGAGGAACTACTCGACATAATTCAACAGATGATACAACCAATATCACTGAACCATCTGATTGAGGGATCGGTGAAGCGAGGGACTGTTTTTCTAGAGGAGTCCATTGCCACTGTTGATGACCATTAAGATCCCAAGCCACCAAATCTCCTGATGCTTTAACCGCTACAACTTGTTGTCCATTATCTGTTAGACATGGAGAAACACCAGAATAGAGAACCCCAGTTAACACGCTACGAACTTGATTACGTTCTAGAATCAGGATTCGATCATCCTGAGTCACAAGTAAACGTTCATCCCGACAAACGGATATAGACATCAAGGAACTGTTAAAGGTTTTCGTCCAAAGTTGACATCCCTCCCGTAAATCAAATGACGACAGAACCGTTACATTTTTCTTTCGTTTCCCCAGTACCATAAACCCTTGACTGGAGGAAACCACCCAAGGAAGGAGTCCAGATTCAACTTTTATCCAGCACTGTTCTAAGGGTGGGTTTTTCCAGCACAAATTTCCGATAAAAAGTAACATCCAGTTTGAGTTGTGGGTTCTCATCTACTATCGACCAGTCGCTTCTCCAATCTCTCCACCAACAGCAGAACCGACAAAACCACCGGCTAATCCTCCCAGCACACCACAGGCAAGTAAACCAAGACCACCGGAAGCAATACCAAAAGCAATACAACCACCTGCGGCTAAAGCGGCACCACCCCAACCACCAGCATGTCCTCCAACCTCTTCTCCGATTACCCGTGGGCGCTCTTCTGTAGTTGCAGAACTGATGCGGTAACCAGAATAGGCTAATCCTGCGACCAGAAGAACTCGCCCGCCACGTCTAATCCAAGGTGATGCTCTACCTATAGAACTTGTAGGATTAGGTCTGACCGATTGAATACTCCCACGCGCATCAGTCGCAACTAGCATCTCTAGTTCATGAGCCAGACGATGAGTTTGACCACGGGGAATGAGAGCATTAGCGTCAGCCACAGCAGATGCAGGTACTCGAATTCTCACAACATATTGTCTGCTACGCAGGAAGGTTGGATTTGTTCCTGTTCCTTGCATACCGGATAAATTAGCTCGACGAGTGGCAGACATAAATGGGCTACCAGCTACCTGACCCGATTCAGCATGAGCCGTCATTGCGCTGTGTAAAATTTGCTGTTCAGCAGCACTTAAGGATGAAAAACCACCACTTTCTGCTCGAGCGAGAAGTTGAGGAATAGATTCTAGCTCCCTAGTCCTGAGTCTATGTTGAGCTAACCATGGTAACAACTCTGCCTGTGAAGGACTCAGGTGCATTCCTGGTCTATAAATATATTCCAACTGTTGCAAGGCTAACCCTTCACGACCGTGATAACGCGGTACTAGTTCATCTAATAATTGACTACCTCGCCCCGCATAACGCTCCAGTAAAAAATGACTGCCCTGTCTTCCTAAAGGTGATGAAATATCTCCTGTTCTACTCATCAACGGCAGTAAAGGATCTAAACGACTGCGAATCGGTGGAGCTAACAAATAACTTAGACTTTGCGCTCCTCCAGTCGTTGCACCAGGTCTTAATCCAGTTAAGGCACTATCCAAAACAGTTGACTCTAGACCTGATTGTGCTGCGCCCAAACCTGCCACGGGATTGCCTTGATTATCGACTTCCAAAATATAAATCTCTGCGCCATCTATGGGTAGAAAAGTCTGTCTATCACCCTCTGGCAAATATTGGACGTTTCCATCAGTTGAAACTGTATGTTCAAGCGTTGAAAGGGATTGACTCAATAGTTCATATTCAGGATGACTGGGAGGATGGCTCAATAACCAGCTTCGTATTGCTTGAATTTCTGTTTCTAGTTCTGCTTGACTCATTACAGCAGGATCTACACTTTCTCGTAACGAGCGTGGCTCCACTGTTGAACTTGCCACTGACTGTGAGGGTGTAGAAAACGCAGCGCTGCTTTGAGAATGCCTGGAAGAACTTTGTGAGGTTTCAGCTTGTTGGGATGATCCTCTGGCAGATAACTCAGATTCTAAGGCATTCAAAGAAGATGACAATAGATCGGCATCAGAGCTACTTTCTTGATTTTGTGTAAGCCAACTACGAATGAGATAAATTTCCCGCTCAATTTCAGTGTCTGACAGGCTAGCTGGGTTCACACTTTGACTCAGAGAAAGAGGATCAGGCGATCGCTGAATTACAGAATTTCTCCTGATGTCAGATTTCTGTTGCACCACATGAGTCAACTCATGCGCCGTCAACTCATTATTCCCCGGTTCCTTCCCTTGACCAAAATAAACATCGCTCCCATGAGTAAACGCTTGTGCGCCCAACTCCTGATTCATCTGCACCGCTTCACCACCCGTATGCACCCGCACCCCACTAAAATCAGCCCCAAAGCGCGGTTCCATAAACCCTCTCACGTTCTCGGATAAGGGAGAACCCCCACCCTTAGACGCATTCAAACGGCTCTCTAAATCACCAGAGGCTTGATTTCCGTCTATTTGATGCGCCCGTTGTATCATCTGCCCCATTTGCACACGCGGATCAACTTGCCTCTGCACCACAGGTTTAATAGACTGCGCTCTCTGCCATATCTGATGGAGGTGATGGGGATGATTGGTGTCTAATTGACGCTGAACTGACGCTGAACTATCCGCAGGGGCTGACATTGACATTACCTGAGACGCCACTCGGTCAGCTTCTTGCTCGTAACTATCTCCAGGCGCTCCTACCGTTAACTTAGTTTGAATGCCAATTTCATCTAAATCTTTCCTTTCTTCCCCCTTCTGTTCCTCCTCTTCCTTGGCACACTCAGTACATTGCCGTTGAATTGGGTTCTTTGAGACTGGGGCAAAAGCACCTTTTAATTTGGAAGCTGGACTTTCTGGTAAGGGTGGGGGTGGCTCAAACGTTGGTGCCCATGGCGATTCAAATTTAGGTTGTATTGATTCTTCAGCAATCTCCTGTTCCCTGGTTTGGAGACTTCGCATCACATTGGCGGCAAGTCTATCCATCGAGGTTCTGGAGTATTCCCCTATTTCCTGGGATGAGGTTGATGACGGGTTTGACTTGGGTTGAATCGAAAAATGTCCCAGTTTAGATGGACTCTTACCCTTTTTCTGTACCGTTGAGGGAGTCCAAGAAGAATTTTTCTTTTGTGGGGGTTTATACATGATGCCACCTGGGTTGCCTGCCAACACTCATCCGTTCCCAATTTCTGCGTCAGTTTTCGGGGAATAAGTCTTTCTGAGAAAGATTTTGCATCACAGTACAAGAAAAAGGCGATCATTTCTCTAAATCGACATCAAACTTTACTTGAGGGTATGTGTAGCCGTCGGTCTTAATATGTTGGCTTGTAAGCTGTCATGCATTTAAATTGGGTATTAGTAGCGAGCAAGATGCTCAATGCAGCGAGCAAGATGCAAAGCCTGCGGCATGGCTTCGCTTAACGCACTACGGCAAGGATTTTGCCATTATTGACATTAAGGTTTAAATGCCGAACAGCTTAGAGGGAGGGGTAGGAGTATAGTGGGCTTTCTGGACATAATTTTTGATGAAATCGTCAAATTATCAGAATTTCCCCACCCGACAAAATTAGGCGCTCTTTCTGTATCCCCAGAATGTACAAGCGGCAAGGTTTATCAGCAATCAGGAACAACTGTGCGATCGCGCCAAGGACTGGTACTTTTAGGCTGTCTCTAAAAAAATGTCAAGCCTGTAGAACACTAAGATAACTGCAATTCAAGGTTCAGAACCTGTGGAATTGCAGTTAAAATCTACCTCTAGAGACGTTCTTGATGATAACCAGTTGCGTTACCCGCTTAAGATTAAGAACTATAATGATTTAAGATTGCCTGATTTTGTCATACCTAGAATTTTAGTTGTCCTTGTGCTTCCTGAAAATCTGACTGACTGGTTACAGCACTCTGAGGAAGAACTCTGTATGAGATATTGTGCTTATTGGGTATCATTACGAGGAATGCCTGATACAAAAAATACAGCGACGGTAACGGTTTCCCTACCTAGAAGCCATCAATTTACCGTGTCAGCGCTTCAGTCTATGATGCAGCGTCTTAGTCAAGGTGTTTTACTATGAATGTAACGGTGCGGGATGTTGAATGTTTAAAAAGCCTAGAACCTAAACAGCTTCAGGTGTATTTAAAAGCTCATGGCTGGTATGAAGACCGTCCATTTTTAGATAATGCCATGATTTGGCTCAAGCAGGATGAGCAGCGGGGGGAATTTGAGATTTTGTTGCCTCTAACAACCAATTTAGGGGATTATGTGACTCGGATTGGTGAGGCGATTGAAACGTTAGCCGTTGTCGAGAGTCGTTCTCAAGTTGAGATTTTGAGTGAACTGCTTTCTGGTGGACAAACGATTACACTTCAGGGAGTGGTGATGCACATTAACACGCCGAATTCTGACACCTTAAGTGGTCAGGTAACGTTGCTGGGTGTTGTTGGAGATAAACTGCGAAAAATTAAGACTAAGTTAACAGGTTATGACTATATTTTAGCGGTTAAAGCGTATCAAGAACGTTGTCCAATAATCTGTTTGGGTGAATTAAGCAAAGAGAATGGAAGTTTTGTGTTAAAAAATGTTCGTGATTTGATGTTTGATGAATCCTGGGATCATTAATATATATGTATTGGTTTCCGGCTATACCACCAGTCTAGTACAAGATTGCCATACTGGTGGCTATAACCTGAAATTATCAGAATTTCCCCACCCGACAAAATGAGGCACTCTTTCTGTATCCTCAGAATGTACAAGTAGCAAGGTTGATCAGGAATCTGGAGCAACTGTGCGATCGCGCTTGCCCTAAACATTCTATGTTGCGCTAACCATTAAGCTTATCTTTCAGCGATAGCCCGTACAGTTTCCACCGATAACGATAACGCTTCGGCAATTTGTTCTATAGTTAAACCCATTGCCAATAACTTGGGAATCGCATTTTGTTGCGCCAACTCCGCTTGTTCTCGTGCCTGTTTTTCTTGTATTTTTTCCCGTTCAGTTTGTTCTCTTGCCCGTTTCTCTAGCTTCCGCTGTTCAATAATTTCCACAAACGAAGCAAATCGCTCCCCATCCGGATGGTATAGCTGTAAATTTCCTTGTTCCAATTCAAATCGAATGCCCAGACGGGGACTAATCCAACCTGACATTCTCGGAATTGGCTGTAATATTTGTTGATCCCGTTGCCATCCTTTGAGGATTCCCGGCTGAGGATCAAACAGGTAATATTCTTCGACACCATAACGTTCGTAAAAATAACGCTTGGTTTCCTCTAATTCTGCCTTAGTGTTACTGTGAGAGGCAATCTCGAAAACCACTTGGGGCGGAATATTGTCTTCTTCCCACTGTTTATAGGAACGTCGATCACCCTTGGGACGTCCGATGACAACCATGACATCAGGCGCTTGTCTAATCCACGGTTCACCTTCCACTGGATACCAGAATAAATCTCCAGCAACGAAGACATTAGGGTTATCGATAAACAGGGCATCAATTCCACCTTGAATGGTGACAATTAAGCGGAATTGAATTGTATTGTCTGCCAAGGGTTGACCGTCACTTTCGGGGTAGATGATTTTAGAGAAGGTCGAAAGGGGCATGATATCACAGAAGGAAACATTTTTTGTCACTTTAGCATATCCCTATTTGATAATCGTGAAGAAGTCGGGGATCTGGTAGTAGTGTGAAAGCAGCCATTAGCCACTTTATGACCACGTTATGAGTAATCGCGAGAAACTACGCCAACTCCTACTCCAACTTGACGACAAGAGCTACAAAGCCTATAAGGATATCAAGGGACGCTATCACTTTTCGGATTTCACCTTAATTGTCGATCGCGTCCAAGGTGATCCCTTTGCCAGTCCCAGTCATGTTCGGGTGCAACTGTCCCAAGCGGTGGCGGATTTTCCCAAAACCCTTTACCAAAGTCGTAGTCGAGAAATCTCCTTACGGGATTACCTGACACGCCAGTTTGATTTAGTGGCGCGAGAGTTTAGTTCCCACCGGGGAACCGGGAATAGTGGGCGGATTGCGATTATGTCTGTGGGACAATCAGTAATTGAGCGCACGGCGGCTTTTGTCAATGATGAACTCGTCGAAGTGCGCTTTGTCGTCGGTTTACCTGCACGGGGACGACGTATCTCTGGACGTCAGGCGGCGGAAATGTTGTGTGAGGATATTCCAGAGATTGTTGATCAAGCGCTGAAGTACGACTCTCTAGATGCGGTAGAGATTAAACAGCACGTTGAAACCATCGAAGATGCAGACTGGTTGCGTCAACAGTTAGCTGAACGGGATTTAGTGGCATTTATTGCTGATGATGCCATTCTACCCCGACGCAGTGGCGTGGATGATCGCCCATTAGAGGAGAATGCGTTATCCTTCCAATCCCCAGAAACCTTGCGGGAAACCTTTAATTGTCCCAATCGGGGTGAGGTAACAGGGATGGGGATTCCAGCGGGAATTACCCTGATTGTCGGCGGTGGCTATCATGGCAAGTCTACCGTCTTGCGATCGCTCGAGGTGGGGGTCTATAATCACATTCCTGGGGATGGACGGGAATTGGTGGTGACTCAAGCCTCAGCCGTAAAAATTCGGGCAGAAGATGGGCGTAGTATTGCCAGTGTGGATATTTCGCCGTTTATTAACCAATTACCTCAAGGTCGGTCTACTCGTCAATTTTCCACCGCCAATGCGAGTGGAAGTACCTCCCAGGCGGCGAATATTATTGAAGCGTTAGAAGCCAATACCCAGTTATTACTCGTGGATGAGGATACGGCGGCGACAAACTTTATGATTCGCGATCATCGGATGCAGCAGTTGATTGCCAAAGACAAGGAACCGATTACGCCGTTTATCGATAAGATACGCCAACTCTACACCGATTATGGAGTATCCACGATTGTAGTCATGGGGGGTAGCGGTGATTACTTTGATGTCGCCGATACCGTCATCGCCATGGAGAACTTCCAACCCTACGATGTTACCGAAAAAGCCCGTGCGATCGCGAAACAGTATCAAACGGAACGGATTCCCGAAGGCGGAAAAGAGTTTGGCGAGATTGCGCCGCGTATTCCCCTACCCGAAAGCATTGATCCTAGTCGCGGTTCACGAGACGTTAAGCTGAAGGTGCGCGATGTGGATGAAGTTGTCTTTGGCAAAGAGGAAATTGATTTAGCCGCCGTTGAACAGATTGTGGAGAAAGGGCAATTACGGGCAATTGCTGAAGCGATTGTTTATGCCAAACGGCACTATATTAATGGGCGAACTACAGTTACCGAAGTGCTAAATCGGATGATGGCAGATCTTGAATCTCAGGGATTAGATTTGCTGGGAAATTTGCCAGAAGGAGACTTAGTATTATTCCGGCGATTTGAGTTAGCCGCCGCCTTAAATCGATTGCGAACATTACAGGTACGGGATCATCATTAACATACTCTCCTACTCGTCTGAGTCGGGGCGGGTTTAGTTATAGCAATAGACACATCGATTAGGACGTTCGGCACTATTGTAGAGACGTTGCATGCAACGTCTCTACAAGCAGCGGAAACCGCTCTTTTCAATTTCCCAGATAAATACTGGAAACGATACTGGGTAAGGGTTTCAGTTGTAGGTTGGGTAGAGCGTAAGCGTTACCCAACACCATGCGATCGCTGTTGGGTGTTGCGGGGTTTGATACCTCAACCCAGCCGACAAAATTTTGAACCCCTTAGAGAGTCTGCACAAGCCATGCTAGTTCATAACCAATTCTTTCAACTCTGTGCAATCTAGAATCCATTCTAAATACGTTTTTAATCGTTGTTTATGGGGAAAAGGTAAAACGTTTAGCAACTCATCGGCTTCTTCTAAAATTCGTTCTTGGGCTTCAGGTAAAAGATTTATCCAATTCGATTGAGATAAATTCCGTTCAATGATAGTGAGTTTCCAGTCGTAGTCACTCGCGATCATTTTGTCTCCTTATTGCTCAGGTTTGAATTAACCAAGTGTGGTTGTTAATCGCAATCATAGAAAACCGATATAATCCTTAGAAGCAAGAACAGCAAGAGCTGGTTCGTAGCGTTTCCAGTGGCGTAATCATTGAAGAAGCTGTCGGTGATAGAAAATAATCGTGCAACATCTGGGGTATAATCATCCCAGTCGTCAACTTGCTCACGATTCTGCCCAACCATGGCTCAATTAAAAATTGTTAACAATTTTGATGGCAGCTTTGTCCTTGAACCAGACGCCCAGACCTATTTATTTAGCTTGTTGAACGGTGAATCATTCCGCCAGCAAGTCGCGGGACAACTGCACTGTCAAGATTTGGAATTCACCGAGTTACTGTTTCAACCTGTCCCCTACAGCGAAGGGACTCCTAAAGGGATGCCACGGGAGTTTGAACAGTATCACGAATCTGACGATTATGCAATTATAAATGTCCCGCCCAACTTCATGTTCAAAGCCAAAATCTTTAACCCCAGCCGTCTTTGCGCGATTTATCGAAAAGTTGTCTAATTATTGCTGATGAGTTCTGAAACGCCAATTCCCGCTTTGTGTGACCTAGAGTATATCCCTTATCTGGATGAAGGGGGTAATCTCCCAGAATCCTTATCCGGTAAAATCGGCGTCTATGCCATTTTTGACGCGGATAAAAGTCTGCAACTGGTCAACTATTCTCGTGATATTTATGTCAGCCTCAAACAACACCTAGTTCGTCAGCCTCAATCCTGCTATTGGTTGAAAGCGGAAACCATTGAGCGCCCCAATCGCACTCGCTTGGAAACAATCCGCAAGGCTTGGATTGAAGAAAATGGAGACATTCCGCCAGGGAATGGTCAAGTTGAAGCGATTTGGAATCAGCCGATTGATGCGAAAAAGACGATGACAGATGAGGATAAATCAACCTATAACAAGAGTGAAGAATTAGGAAAAATTAAGCTGTTAAAGAAAATAGCACGGCGAGTTGAAGCGGAAATAGTCGAACAATTAAATGCCCGTGGTGTGCAAACTGAGATTCGCTTTAATCCTAAGTTAAAAGAGCAGGGATTACTGGATTTAAAATAACAACATTTAAGCCAAAATAGACCTGTAAATTTGGCGTGGGTTGTCTAGTTTCCGTTCTCGGCTCTTGTAAGGAGTATCTCTTCACTGTGAATCAGGGCGGGTTTTGTTGATCAGGTTGTGGTAATCAGCTAGCCTTAGTACCTAAACCCGCCCCTACGATTGACCCTTCACGACATTCGAGGTCATGCTTATTTACTTTTTTCGCCACTAAGTAGGTTGGTGGAAATAAACTTAACTAGATTAAGTCATGTAAACAAGCTTCAAAGCCTTACTGTTCCCTGTTCCCTAATCTCAACGCCAGAGCAACTGCTAAATATAGTCTTTTGCTAGCCTTGTCGGATACAGTTTGCCAGACTATAATCTTAGCTTAATTCATACTGCATAACTCCTAATTCATCATTCATAAACAGCTTGCCTAAATCGCTCATGACGCCAACGCTGCTCAATAATCGCTATCGCATCCTCCAGACGCTGGGGGCAGGTGGGTTTGGAAATACCTTTCTCGCTGAAGATACTTATATGCCTTCGGGACGTAAGTGTGTGATTAAGCAGCTTAAACCCATGACTCATGATCCCCAAACCTATCAGCAAGTAAAAGAGCGATTTCAGCGGGAAGCAGCGGTTTTAGAAGAGTTAGGTGAAAGTAATCACCAAATTCCCCGATTATTTGCTTATTTTTCCGAGTCTGGACAATTTTACTTGGTTCAGGAATGGATTGAAGGGGATACCCTGACTCAAATTGTAGACCGGGAAGGTCGGCTGAATGATGGTCAAGTCAAAGCAATTTTGTTGAGTCTGTTGCCTGTACTGGATTACGTCCACAGTTGTCACATTGTTCACCGGGATCTTAAACCGGATAATGTGATTGTCAGGCGGCGAGACGGATTACCTGTGCTGATTGACTTTGGTGCGGTGAAAGAAGCAATTAAAACGGTTGTCCATTCCCAAGCTAACGCCACCCCATCAATAGTCATTGGCACACCGGGGTTTATGGCAGCCGAACAAGCGGCAGGACGTCCTCGCTATGCTAGTGATCTGTATAGTTTGGGCTTAATTGCGGTATTTTTGCTCACGGGTAAATTACCGCAAACTCTCGAAACCGATACCCGCACGGGCGAAATTTTATGGCGTCGGGATGCGCCCAATTGTCACTCCCATTTAGCTACGGTGATTGATCAGGGGATTCGCTTCCATCCGCGCGATCGCTTTGCGGATGCGAAGGAAATGCTGGACGCCTTAAACGCCCATCCGACAACGATCGCGACACCCACATTATCCCTTTCTAGTTCTAGCGAACCTGTCTCATCTACCCGTAAGCCAGCCGTTCCGCCAACCGTTCCTATCCGCAGAAAACCCCTGCAAGCAGAGGAGGAACAACCCTCTCGGCGCTTCGGCGGCTTAATTGCTGGCGGCTTACTCCTGAGTGCTGTGGCGATTGGCTGGGGTTTAAACCGTGTATTAGAACCCTCCAATCGCATACCGTCACCCTCAGAGTCAGTATCCGCCTCCTCTGAAAACACGCCTATGCCCTCACCTACACCGCCCCCAACAGCTTCACCTCCACCAACTCCGCCGCCTAAACTGGTGAAACCGGAATCACCACCACCCCTGTCCCCGCCTGATCCCACATTCCGTATCCAAGAATCCCCAGAACTCCTCCCTTCTCCTGATCCCCCCGCACCCTTTGCCTCTGAACCTTCAGGATTATCCTCCCCCTCTCCTTCCCCGTCTCCTGTTGCTTCCCCAACCCCCACACCTTCACCCTCACCCTTATCTGCACCCGAAAACCAGACGCCCAAACCGCCTCTATCGAATAAAATCCCTGGATTTACACCAGGAACCTCTCGAAAAGTTGTCGAAGCCGCCTTAGGCACGCCCACCCAGCTTTCCAAAGGGTTGTGGCATAATACCCAGGCATTGACCTATGAAGACTTTATTCGCGATCGCGTCAGTCTCGGTTATCTGTTTGACCGCGATACCAAGCGTTTGCGCCAAACTGAGGTGGCATTTGCCCAATCTGTGGGATTAGAAACCATGGCAAATACCTTAGATAAAATGTTGAGTCGCAATCTCTCACCAGAGATTCGCCAGGGATTAACTCAGGTTTATCAGCGTCAATCCAATCGCTACCGTTTCACCAGCAACAATGGTTCTCTCTTAAAAGGAGTGATTGAACGCAATGAACGCGATCGTATTTATATCGGCGTTTGGGAAGCTGATTTACATTAAGTAGGGGTTTGGTAACCAAACCCCTACCCTCGGCGGTTGCTATAAACACCTAATCAGCCAGTATTTTGCTCCAACTTTGGGCACCAATAATACCATCAGCCGTGATCCCTTGTTGCTGTTGGAACCGTTTAACGGCGGCGGCTGTTCCTGAACCATAGATTCCATCGGGTGTCGCCCCGACACGACGTTGCAGATATTTGACCACAGCCCCTGTGGCATGGTTTTCCCGCAAAACTGGCATGGCTAAGATTTGATTAATGATTTGCCAGGTTGTAGCATCGGCAGTACCTGTGGGTGTAACACCAACGATCGCCTGAAAGGTTTTGAGTGCTGCTGTGGTATCCGCTTCGTTGGAACCATCTTCTTTTAATGGTGTACCTTTGGGACTTCTGATTTTTAGCCGATTTAAGGCTTTTTGAAGGTCAACAATTGGATTTTGAGAAAGGGGAATCGTCGGTGATGCGGTTTGTCCAGTTAATCCTTTGACAATTGCATTTGCCACGACTTCGGCATCGTAGCGATCCATGTCCTCTTGATTATCGCAGAAACAGCACTCAACTAAAATCGCTGGCATGGCTGTATTTCGGAGGACGTACAAATGGGAACCATCTTTAATCCCGCGATTGAAGTATCCTAACTCAACAATATTATCTAAAACAGGTTTAGCCATATCCTTCCCCGTATTGCTGACGGCAAAGACTTCTGTACCTTTAGCTTTGCCGTTAAAGGCATTAAAATGGATGGATATAAATTGATCGACACGATTGTTATTCGCTGTATTACACCGTTGTTGCAGGGAATTGCTCACACTCCAAGCGCGACTCGGGGTACAATCTACGACTTGATGACCCAGGGCTTTAAGCTTCGAGATCACTCTTGTCCCCACCGCCTTAGTCATATCATCTTCTTTCCTGATGTTGCTAGCACCAGTATCTGGAGGGCAGTTATGTCCGATATCAATTCCGTATTTCATTGTTGACTCCCAATTGGTGATGAAATGTTAATTAACTCAACTCTGATCATGACCGATGACTGAACCGATGCACTAGGGGTTGACATCCCTACCACCCGTTTGTTCCTTTTGTGAAATCGGTCATAGCGGTTCAGAAAGTATGTCTGCATCTCCCCAATTCCGATAATCCGATCCGGAGAAAATTCTGGAAACGTACTAATCTAGAGAAATTTGGGGAATTCTAGGATAGCAAGACTATGGATGAGTTTATGGCAGCCGCGATCGCTCAAGCCAAGCAGGGACTCCGGGAAGGGGGAATTCCCATTGGTTCAGTTTTAGTCAAAAAGGGTCAGATTATTGGTCAGGGGTATAATAAGCGCGTTCAAGATAATGATCCTGTCACCCACGCCGAGATTGATTGCCTGCGTCATGCTGGCAGAATCGGCAACTACACTGACACAATCCTTTACTCTACATTAATGCCGTGCTACCTCTGCGCCGGGGCTGTGGTGCAATTTGGGATTAAAAAAGTGATTGCTGGCGAGTCGAAAACCTTTGCTGGTGCTAGGAAATTTATGGAATCCCATGGCGTTGAGGTTGTGGATTTGAATCTGGAGGAGTGTCAGCAGATGATGAGCGACTTTATTCAACAGCATCCCAAACTCTGGAATGAAGATATTGGCGTTTAGGCAAAAAGCTGGGGGAGCTGGGGAACAATGTAGAGACGTGCCATGGCACGTCTGGGAGATGGGGGAGAGTTTTGAAAGTTGTAGGGGCGGGTTTCACAACTATCTTTTCGGTTACACCCAGATGTAACTAAACCCGCCCCGACTTGACCAATGACCAATGACCAATGACCAATGACCAATGACCAATGACCAATGACCAATGACCAATGACCAATGACCAATGACCAATGACCAATGACCAATGACCAATGACCAATAACAAGTTAATAAAAGTTCATCAGAACTTCACTGGGTTTTTCTAGGACTTTATCTGGACTTGATGGATCATTCGCTAATCTGGTAAATAAGCTAAGGCAAGTCGGTTCACACCCAAGCAATCTCTCCTGCCAACTGGCTGAATCAGCATCGGCAATTTGCAATTTGGTGAAATTTGAGAAAGACGCCTTGTTTCGCACAACTGATACTGGAAATTGTCACTAGGAATTATTAATCATGACTGGCTCTCCTTTAAAAAAATTTCTCTTTACGCCGATAATTCTTTCAACCGCCATCTTCTCAGCTTTGACTTTACCTTTAGCGTTCTTCGGAGATCAAGAGGTCACAATCCAACTGCAAGAAGAGCCTGTACATCATGGAAAACTCCGAGATGTTGCGATGCCCTACCTAGGATTGGCTAGTGTTTTAGGGGTAGGGACAGGAATCGCCACAATCGCGGTATCCGGGTGGCGACAATCGTCGAAGAAATCTGCCCAAGCTGAAGAACAGCTTTCGGATTTAGAGCGAAATCTTCAAGAAAAGGAACAACTTTTAGAAGAACTGAAACTGTCTAAATCTCGACTCGCAGCGGCTGGACTCAATAATTTTTTAGAGAAAGAAGGCGAACAAGAATCAGGTCTGCTTTCTGAGAACGAAGATCAACCCCTGGTTGAAGAAACCGTTAAACCAGAACCGGAAATTGTTCCACCTTCTGAAAATGAAGCTGAACCTCTAGTCGAAGAAACTGTTAAACCGCAACCTGCACTAACACCTACTGTGGTGACATCTGAGGAACAGCCGATGAGTGTTCCGTTCACCATCACCACACAACCCTTTGATACCCAACTCGCTACTGCTCATCCCGTTAGCAGCCAAACAGCGTCAGCGAAATTTGCCTCGGCTCAAAGCTTCCTGGGTTATCAACCCAAAACATCGGTTCCCTCTGCATCAACTGTTACCCCAGCTAGCACCTCTGAGGTTGAGCAACTTCAGGTGCAACTGCAAAACATCATGTCTCAGATGATTGTCATGCAAGCCGAACTACAGGCGGCTCAAAAAACGTCTAAGTCTCAGGGACATGCAACCCAACCGCACCATTCAACATCACTCAAGGTGATTCAGTCTTGGTCTCAACACCCCCAGGCAGTAATTTAATAGTCAATACCCCCCCTTTTTTTAGCTATACGTCCTGTCATGCATTTAAATTGGGAATGGGTAGCGAGCAAGATGCTCAATATAGCGAGCAAGATGCTCAATATAGCGAGCAAGATGCTCGCACTACGGCAAGGATGAGAGCCATTATTGACATTAAGGTTTAAATGCCGAACAGCTTACTGACACTTTGGTGAAGATAAGGCAGATGGCAGAAGGCTCCAGGGTATAAGGTAAAGTGAAGAGTTGCAAGGTAGAAGGAAATAATGACGGTTTCGGTGGATTTGATTTCAGACAAATAACTACACTTCGGGATAAAAATTTAGCGTCAATTTTGCCTTTTATCCACTTTTTTTTGGTTAGGGATCTGCTTGATATGGGTAAGTCCGCGTTATACTCACAGAGTTAGCCTGGGCAGGATTTCACAAACCATGTCTACCGGATCTTACGAGAAAAGTAATTGGGCTTGGCAGTTTCAGCAGTGGCAAAAACAAGTGGGAGAATGGTGGGAACTCCAATTATCCCGATTTTCTCCGGATTTTCCAGGGGGTTCCGGTTGGTCTTTACCCGCTTGGTTAAGTTCGCCAGTTCTGTTCTTTATTGCTAGGGTAATCTTTTGGGTACTGATTGCTTTGCTGGTATGCTGGATTGTTCTACAACTCATGCGACGGTTTTCTCCTTATGTTTATTCGTGGAGAAACCAACTGGATCAGCAATCTGAGAAACTTACAACCACGCCAGATAGAACCTTATCCGTTGCTGATTGGTTGGCGCGATCGCACAACGCCCAAACTCAAGGTAACTATCGTGACGCCTGCTTGTGCCTGTATCGAGCTATGCTACAACAGTTACATGATAGTGGACATGTTCCCCAACAACCCAGTCGCACGGATGGGGAATATCTGCATTTAGTCCAACAGTTCCCTCACAAAAGAGCCTATCAACGCTTGCTGATGACTCATCAACAGCTTTGTTTCAGTCAGACTCCAGCCTCGCGATCGCTGTTTGAGGAGTGTCAGCAAGCCTATCAACAAATCAATCAAGGGTGATGAAGGTTTCCAAACGACGGTTAGGGGTATTGAGTGCGATCGCGATCGCGGTTCTGATTCTGATTACCCTAGTCGCGGCACCAGCTAGCAATAAACTCAATAGTGGCTCAACCTATAACCGCGCCCCCGATGGCTACGGGGCTTGGTATACATTTATGGCAGAACGGGGAACTCCCCTCCAGCGCTGGCAAAAACCCTTGAGTGGATTCGGCGATCGCCAAGATGTCACCTTGTTGCGCGTTCACAGCCGTTTAGTTCCAAATCAATTAGATACTCAAGAGAGAGACTGGGTTAAAAAGGGTAATACCCTAGTTATCGTAGGTGTTCACCAACCCGTAACCGAAGCCGCATTTAGCACCCGACAAGATAGTCCAGTTGGCAACGTTAAGATTGACACCAGGCGGCGACATAAGTCCAGCAATGACACCATTTTCGGTGATGAATTTGGCGCGATTATATGGCAACAGCAACGCGGAAAAGGACAGGTTGTTTTCGTCACCACTCCCCATTTCGCTGCCAATGCGTATCAAGATTTTCCAGCCAATTATGAACTCTTAGCTAAACTGGTAACCCAGGAAAACCTAGGCGATAAAATTAGACATGAAACGATTAACTCATCTGCTAACGCCAATCAACTATGGGTCGATGAATACATTCATGGTTACAAAGACAAAGAAGCAATAGAACGCGAAGTTGGCGAAAATGCAATCAGTTATTTAATCAAAACCCCCTTATTTCCCCTGCTAATCCAAGGCATTGTTATCCTACTCGTGGCAATTTGGGCGGCTAATCGTCGTTTTGGACAACCTGTCACCCTATCCGCCCCAGTGGTGGATAATAGTGAAGCGTACATTCGGGCGCTAGCTGGTGTCTTACTCAAAGCGGGGAGTCATGACTTTATCGTAGATAGGGTTGGCAAAGCAGAACAGCGACAACTCCAGAAAGACTTAGGATTAGGAGAGACTCCCCTCAACCATCAATCCCTTATAGCGGCTTGGGCAAGGCAAACGGGGCGTCCCGCCAAAGAGTTAGAACAACTGCTGCAAGTCTCCTCTAACAAACGCCGTTTGAGTGAATCCGACTTGCTAAACTGGTTAAGAAAATGGTCACAATTATAAAAAGTTTTGACTTTGTCGGGGCGGGTTTTGCCGATAACGTACCGACTCAAAGCACTAACTTAACTAAACCCGCCCCGACCCAATTATGAACTCTAGAATTCCCTGTTCCCTATTCCCTGTGACACACCGAGCGAAGTCGAGGTGTTCCCTGTTCCTTATTCCCTGAAACATGACAAATGACAACACCATCTTTAATCGCATCAGCCAAACCCTGGGCAAAGTTGTTTTGGGTCAATCGACTGTTGTACAACAGTTACTTGTCGCCCTACTGAGTGGGGGTCATGTCATTATCGAAGGTGTACCGGGAACTGGAAAAACATTACTCGTAAAAGTGATGGCAAAATTAATCCAAGCCGATTTTCGCCGAATTCAGCTTACCCCTGATATTTTGCCTTCGGATATTCTCGGAACCAATATTTTTGACCTGAATAGCCGCAGTTTTAGTCTCAAGCAAGGACCTGTTTTTACGGAGATTTTGCTGGCGGATGAAATTAACCGCACACCCCCCAAAACCCAAGCTGCGCTATTAGAAGCGATGGAAGAACAACAGGTAACGTTAGATGGGGAAAGTTTGCCTTTACCGGACTTATTCTGGGTGATTGCGACTCAAAATCCCCTAGAATTTGAGGGGACTTATCCATTACCCGAAGCGCAGTTAGACCGCTTTTTATTTAAACTGGTGGTAGATTACCCGGATACCGCTGCCGAAAAGCAAATGTTGCTGAATGTGCAGAAGGGATTTCGGGCTAAACGCTTTGATTTGGAACGTCTCAAACCTGTGGCAACGGTAGGACATATTCTGAATGGGCGTAAAGCGGTGCAAGCCGTTGATGTGGATGAGAAAATATTGGATTATTTATTAGCATTAGTGGCAGGTTCACGTAACCATGCAGATTTAGCATTAGGGGCGTCTCCCAGGGCGACGGCGACGTGGTTGCAAACGAGTAAGGCGTATGCTTGGTTGGCGGGGCGGAATTATGTGACACCGGATGATGTGAAAGCGGTTGCGCCGCCGTTGTTGCGTCATCGTCTGATTTTGAAACCAGAGGCGCAGTTGGATGGGTTAATGGTTGATGGGGTGATTGCGTCGTTATTGAAGCAAGTTCCGGTGCCGCGATGATGGGTATTGCTATGAATAATCAAAATTCAAACCCTAGTCAGGGCGGGTTTAGTTGCATCTGGGTGAAGCAAGAAACGATAATAGTGAAACCCGCCCCTACACACTAATATGATTATTCCGTCACAACGTCTTTATTGGCTGCTGCTACTGGGTATGGTAATCGCCCTTTTGCTGGCTGTTGTGTTTAATCAGCCAAGCAGCATTTGGGGAACTCTGGGATTTGATGCGATTGTCCTGAGTTTAGCGGTTTGGGATGGACAACGGGTTAAACCGCATCGTGTCACGGTGACGCGCTATCCGTTACATCGATTATCCATCGGGCGGGATAATCCTGTGGTACTATCGGTGCGATCGCGATCGTCATCTGTCCAGATTCGCCTGCGTGATCACTACCCGCTAGAGTTTGACATCTCTACACCCACTGTTTCAGCCCAACTGGAACCCAATCACACGCAGGAATTCACCTACACCGTTCACCCCAAAAGTCGCGGCGAGTATCACTGGGGAGATATTCAAGTGCGACAACGGGGGCGCTGGGGATTAGCATGGCTGGATTGGACAATCCCCGCGAGTCAGACGGTGGCGGTGTATCCAGATTTGCTGGGATTGCGAGAACTTTCGATTCGCCTCACTTTAGAAAATACCGGAACCATGCGCCGAGCGCGACGCCTGGGTGCAGGAACCGAGTTTGCAGAACTCCGGGAATATGGTGTTGGCGATGATACTCGGCTCATTGATTGGAAAGCCACAGCCCGCCGTTCGCGTCCGTTAATCCGGGTATTGGAACCAGAGAGGGAGCAAACGTTAATTATTTTACTCGACCGAGGGCGGTTAATGACGGCACAGGTGCAGGGATTAAAGCGGTTTGATTGGGGTTTAAATGCGACATTATCCCTGGCTTTGGCGGGTTTAAATCGAGGCGATAGAGTGGGAATTGGTGTATTTGACCGAGACATGACCAGTTGGATTCCACCGGAACGGGGTCAGCATCAGTTGTCGAAATTAATAGAACGATTGACGCCAATTCAACCTGTATTATTAGAACCGGATTATTTTGGCGCGGTGACGCGATTAGTGAATCAACAAACCCGTCGTGCTTTAGTGGTTTTGATTACCGATATTGTTGATGTAACCGCTTCGGCTGAACTCTTATCAGCCATGGGACGCCTCACGCCGCGTTATTTACCCTTTTGTGTGACATTACGTGATCCCCAAGTTGATACTATTGCTCACACTCGGACTCAGGATATAGAAGCAACATACTCTCGTGCGGTTGCGTTAGATTTAATTGCCCAGCGTCGGGTAGCTTTTGCCCAATTGAAACAAAAAGGGGTGTTGGTATTAGATGCACCAGCGAATCAGATTAGTGAGCAGTTGGTTAACCGTTATTTACAAATTAAGGCGCGGAGTTTACTGTGACAGGAGGTAAGGTGAGGTGGGGCAGGGGATGTAGGGGCGGGTTTAGGGATTACATCAGGAAACCTACCTTAAATTTAACAACAAAACCCGCCCTAATCCTAACCTGAAAGGGGATAACAAAATCTATCGGATTCTCAACCGCGATCGCACGCCAAATATGTCGGGGTAGTGAGAGGGTGGGGCAGGGCGGGTTTTGCAGAAAGGTTATTGGTTTCTGGGTTAAGTTTGTCCCTAAACCCGCCCCTACAAATGAAACCTACCCTAATCCCAACCTCAAAGGGGATAACAAAACACCGGATTCTCAACCGCGATCGCACGCCAAAAATGTCGGGGTAGTGAGAGGTGGGGTAGGGCGGGTTTTGCAGAAAGGTTATTGGTTTGTGGGTTAAGTTTGTCCCTAAACCCGCCCCTACAAATGAAACCTACCCTAATCCC
>NZ_JAVJQP010000173.1:0-26191 GCF_040218875.1 Coleofasciculus sp. D1-CHI-01 | reverse complement strand
AGCTAGACCAGATAAGGGTTTTAAGCCATTTTCCTACCCAACAAGTGCAAGGTTTTTACATCATAACCGTCAAAACCCTGGAATTTGTGCCTCCGCCAGCGCCAAATTTTCCCTCGACAGAGGCTTGAAACCATTGCCCATTGCCTATTCCCTATTGCCTCTCCCCACCACAAGACTTATTCAGCAACCCCTAATTAACCTTGCCGCTTTGTTGATACCATCTTTGATCCGATGATTACGCTTGCGGGTCACTCGGTCAAGCCAGCCATCCCAGTATCCCTGTGGCTTTCCTTCTTTCCTTAAAATTCGGGATAGAATATTCGAGATATTTGGTGAGTTAGCTCTAGAAAAAGGTTGGCACATCAGAGCGATCGAGGTAGCTCCTGACCATATACACTTATTTGTTGAGATTCACCCAACTGATGCAATTTATCAAGTGGTAAGAGCTTTTAAAGGAAGAAGTTCCAACTATCTCAGGAAAGAGTTCCCAGAACTGAAAAAACTTCCCTCTTTATGGACAAACAGCTACTTTTTTTCGACCGCAGGTAACGGAGCGTGCGGCAACCATTCAAAAATACATTAATGACCCACATCACACGTAAGGACAACAGGCGGCTAAAGCCGCTGTCGCGCATTCCTCTCCGGTCTAAAGACACGGAGTTTCCTGCGACGAAGGATGAGATAATCCTTGAGTACAGACGCGCCATGGCGCGTCTGTACAAGTACAAGCTCCTTACCACCACCTAACGCAAGATGTCCTGTCTTAAAGCGACCCAATCAGGGGTCTTACAGAGGGCTGAACTAGGAGAATATCCAGCCGTGTGTACCAGCGCTAGGCTCGATGTGGTAGACAATGCTTACGTTGGAGACTGATTCTTCCAAGCTGCCGCTTCAACGCAGTAAGCGGCAGTCATTGACCACTTTCTTTTCCTCATCTCCCTAGTCATTAATCAAGACCTAAATGACCGTTCCATCGGGAATTACGGCATTTTTAAGGACAACGACAATGCCATTGCGGATCAAAAAGCCTTGTTTTTCCCGTTCAGCTTCCTCGACGTGATCTTTGTTGACAATTTGAACATCGTGGCCAATGCGAGCATTTTTGTCAATGATGGCACGGCGAACTGTGGTTCCTGCACCAATCCCTAAGGGTACACGTCCGGTTTCTACATTAGATTGACGTTCGGCAAAGGGTTCATAGAAGTCACATCCCATAATCAGAGTGTCTTCAATCACACAATCGGCTTCAATGCGAGAGCGAACTCCTAATACCGAGTGATGGATACGACAATCTTTAAGAATACAACCTTCTCCCACAATCGATTGCGTCACATGACTATCCAAAAGTTTAGTCGGAGGCAAATAACGGGCGCGAGTATAAATCGGTGCCTCTTTGTCGTAGAAACTAAACGGTGGCTGGGGTTGGCGAGTTAACGCTAGATTAGCCTCATAGAACGCTTCAATGGTACCAATGTCTTCCCAGTAGTCGTTGAACAAGTAGGCTTGAACGTTATGATCTCCTGATGCCCCTGGGATGATTTCTTTACCGAAATCGGTTTGTTCGGGGTTGGCTTGCAACAACTTAATCAACGCTTCTTTACTAAAGACGTAAATTCCCATCGAGGCAATATAGGGTTTTTCCTTTGCCTCATCCGGATTCAACCCTAAAACCGTTGTATCCACCTGCATTTGCTTCAGCGCATCCCCTTTGGGCTTTTCACTGAAATCAATTACCCTGCCGGTGTGATCAATTTTCATCAAACCAAAACTGGTTGCCAGTTTTTCACCGATAGGCACCACAGAAAGGGTGATATCAGCTTTCGTTTCACGGTGGTGTTCCACGAAATGGCGATAGTCCATCCGATAGAGATGGTCGCCGGACAGAATGATATATTCATCAACATCACACTCCTCTAGGAGCCACAAATATTGACGAACCGCGTCTGCTGTGCCCTGAAACCAGCTAGGATTTTCAGCAGTTTGCTGGGCAGCTAGAACTTCAACAAATCCGTCGGTAAAGCCAGCAAAGTTATAGGCACGGGTTATGTGCCGATTCAAGGACGCTGAGTTAAATTGGGTAAGAACGTAAATTTGATAGATCTCGGAGTTGATGCAATTACTGACCGGAATGTCAATAAGGCGGTACTTACCCGCCAAAGGAACAGCCGGTTTAGCCCGCAACTTGGTTAATGGATAAAGGCGGGTGCCCGCGCCACCTCCGAGAATGATACCTAATACTCTTTTCACGAAACACCTCTGGAATGCCGATAGACTCTCAAGTCCTAGTGTCCGCTTGTGTGGAACTCTTTTCAAGAGGGTAAGGGAGAAAGTTGACTCTCTCTATGGAAAGAAAAATCCAAAAAACGGCATGCTTAGGAGGCGTCAAGAGACTTCTAGCCCTACTGGAGTAATGATTCGAGGGAGTTGTTCCCTCAACTGTTGGGTTAAGCTTGTCAGTTCTACTCCGTTGTGCCAAATTTCCATTAAATTAAGAGAAGTAATGGCAAAGGAAGTGAGAGATGTCAGCACAACTGTTACTGGTCGATGACGAACCGGGCGTTCGGGAGGCGGTCAAAGACTATTTAGAAGAGGTGGGTGGTTTTACCGTCGATGTTGCCAGTAATGCGAATGATGCATGGCAAATGCTGCAACAAAAAACACCTGATCTTGTAATCACCGATATTATGATGCCTCAAGTAGATGGGTATCAGTTTCTTCAGAAGCTGCGAGAAGACCCGCGTTTCAAATCACTGCCAGTGGTTTTTCTCACGGCTAGAGGTATGACTACAGACCGGATTCAAGGGTATCAGGCAGGTTGTGATGCTTATCTGTCCAAACCATTTGATACGGATGAATTGGTCGCCATTGTCGAGAATTTACTGGAACGTCGTGCTGCTACTGCACAGGAAACGGCGGGTACGGCGGATTTAGGGAATATCGAAAAAGAGCTAACTGCGATTCGTGAAATGTTGGCTCAACGGGGTAATATTTCCCAAACTCCCCCACCCATCCGCATTGACTTTACGCCGCGAGAGCAAAGTGTTCTGGATTTGGTTGCCCAAGGGCTGATGAATAAAGAAATTGCCCGCCGCCTGGAAACCAGTGTCCGCAATGTGGAGAAATATGTCAGTCGCTTGTTTAGCAAAACTGGAACCAATAGCCGCACCGAGTTAGTCCGTTATGCTCTTGAACATGGCTTGACCCAGTAAAACCTGTTCCCTAAGAGGGCATGAAGGCAAACGTTTCTGACCACCTCTGCGCCAGCAGGAGGAGCATAGGTGGTTCTAGAAGTAATATGATGATTCCCACCGCTCTCGGTTTGTGGAGTCAACTACCCCCGATAAATGACAACGAACAACGAATAGGAATTTTATAGCTTTAACTTATATTAAGTATAAATTAAATTAATATTAAAAATATGAATTGATGACCGAATCCCTAACTATCATGAAGTCACAACTTCGATTACGGAACTGACGTTCTATCTAGAGAGAGTCAATTAGAAATTTTATCTGGATTTGAATAAATTTGCAGAGCTTTGAAAACATTCTGAATAGAAATTAGACCGAGAGTAGGCGTGTACAACTGTAGTTCAGTTTATAAACTGTCACAGTTGAATTTACTACAGCCTGATCTTCCATTTTAAATAACAGTCAAACTGAGTAGAAACAGGTTCTTAGGCAAATCTTATGTTATCGGTGCTAGACCCTACCCAAAACCCCAACACTATATCGCTGAAGATTCTCATCGTCGAAGATGGTTACCAAACGATAAAACTATTGGGAGAAGGATTATGTTCTGAAATTAGATATTCGTTTATTATTCAACAAGTTAGGCAGAGTTGTCAAGCCCTAACCCGATTAAGTCAGGAAGCGTTTGATCTTATCGTCGTTCATTTGTCCCACGCTGATCCTCACGTTTTCGATACGGTTACTCAGATAAAACAGTTGGGCTTAACCCTGCCAATTCTCGGATTAAGGGCTAACCAGGATGAACCCTTAACCCTGCAAGTTATCCAAGCGGGGACACCGGATGATCAGGTAACGGAAAATCTCAAAAGTTACCGCTTAATTCGGGCATTTCGTCATGCGATTGACAGTCAGAAACGCCAAGAATGCCAACGTCTGAATCAGGAAAAATATCAGTCGGTTATCGATAATGTCAAAGAAGTCATTTTCCAAACTGATACCCATGGACATTGGACATTCCTGAATCGGGCTTGGACAGAAATTACTGGCTTTTCAATTGCTGAAAGTATCGGAACATCCTTTTTAAACGGTATTCATCCGGATGACTGGCAAAAGGGACGAAACAACTTTGATGCGCTGATTACTGGAGTCCAACAATCCTGTCGCCCTACGGTACGCTACCTGACGAAATCGGGTGAAATTCGTTGGTTGGAGGTACATGCGCGGATAAATTTTGCCGCCGATGGTACGGTTTCGGGAACCACAGGAACCCTAAATGATATTACAGAACAGGTGTTAACCCAATCCGCCTTACGCATTTCCGAAGAACGACTGCAAATGGCGTTATCTGGGAGTGATTTGGGATTATGGGATTGGCAATTAATCACTGGAGATATTTATTTTAATCCGCAGTGGAAAGCGATGCTGGGGTATGCAGAATACGAAATCGACGATAATTTTCAGGCGTTTGAACAATTGGTGCATCCTGAGGATTTATCAAGAGTGAAAGCCGTATTAAAGGCTTATATAGATAGATTGATTCCTATCTATGAAGTCGAATTTAGGATGCGATGTAAAACGGGGAAATGGAAGTGGATTTTGTCTCGCGGTAAAGTCTTTGAGTGGGATGAAGCAGGGAACCCAGTAAGGATGACAGGGACTCATCGGGATATTAGCGATCGCAGACAAGCGGAGGAGGCTTTGCGAGAGTCAGAAGCGCGGGAACGGAAAAAAGCGTATCAGTTAGAACTTACATTGTGTGAACTCAAAAATGCCCAAGCGCAGTTAGTCCAAACAAAAAAAATGGCATCCTTGGGACAATTGGTAGCGGGAATTGCCCATGAGATTAATAATCCCATTGGTTTTATTTCCGGAAATGTTGGCTTTGCCCATCAATATGGGTGTGATCTGCTCAAATTGATCGATCTCTATCAACAGTATTATCCTCACCCTGTTGCCCCGATTCAAGAGCAAATGGAAGCGGTTGAGCTTGACTTTCTCAGGACAGATTTTCCCAAAGCCCTCAACTCGATTCGAGAAGGCGTTGTTCGGGTTCAAGACATTGTGCGATCGCTCCAGCATTTTTCGCACCTGAATGAAGCCCAGATGAAGACAACTGATTTACATCAAGGGTTGGAGAGTACCTTGATCCTCTTACAGAATCGCCTCAATAAAAAGCCTAACAGACCCGCTATTGAAGTGAATAAACAATTGAGTACGTTACCTAAAGTAGAGTGTTATCCGGGGCAACTGAATCAAGTGTTTATCAATATTCTCGGTAATGCGATTGAGGCGTTAGACGAAAAAAGCCAGCAGAATGATTCCTTTATACCCCAGATTAGGATTAGTACGGAAATAGCTGAGTTAAACTCAACTGTGATTATTCGGATTTCCGATAATGGTTTAGGTATTCCTGCTCATTTGCAAGAGCATTTGTTTGAACCGTTTTTCACCACAAAACCTGTAGGACAAGGGACAGGATTGGGATTAGCCGTAAGTTATCAAATTATTGAGAAACACAAAGGAAAAATTACCTGTAATTCTCAAGTGGGTATCGGCACAGAGTTTGTGATTGAAATCCCGATCACACTGAGCAAGAAAACGGAAAAGTTGGGTCAAATTCAATGGTTACGCCAAGCTATCGGCGCTTGACTAAGCTGTTAAGGAGTTAGGGAAAATTTAAGTTAACGGCGGAGATTATCATTTGTTAGTTGTAAGGCTTGGAAGACTATTTACAGAACCTAATAGAGTTTGGTTTATCTTAAATTCAACACTGATTGGCTTGATTGGTATCTGCCCTAACTCACCTGATCGAGAATTCCGATTTGATTGATGAATATTTTAATCCTCGGCAACTCTGAAGATGTCCTTAATTAGTAATGATTCAGAGCAAGTCCTTAAATTCGCTCAATCGCAGCACACGCTAGTTTTTAAGCCCGTCTATGGCGGGACACATACTCAGTTGCTTAAAGAATCTCACTTAGAACCGGAACGACTGAAATTAGTTCTCGGTCTTTCGCCAGTTACAATACAGGAGTATATTCCCGGAACAAATATTCGCAGTTATGTAATTAATGGATCTGTCTATTCTGTGGAAATTCGCTCTCCGGCTTTGGATTTTCGGCAAGATTTACAGGCGGAATTACGTCCAGTCGAATTACCAGATAGGGTTCAACAGCAGTGTTTAGCCATTACCAAAGCCTTAATGCTGGAGTGGACAGCCATTGATTGGCGTCTGAGTTCCAAGGGTGAGTATGTATTTTTAGAAGCAAATCCTAGCCCGATGTTTTTACATGTCGAGTCTCAAACGGGTTTTCCCATCACTCAAGAATTAGTTAAGCTTTTAATGAATTAGCTTTAGGCAAAAACTCTCCTTTAATGGATAGGTTTATTTACACTATTTAATATTAAAAAGCTTCTCTATTAAATATAAGCTGTTTTTTGTATTTAATTATACAGTAATTGTTTTTCATTTCCTCGTTGAATAGTTACAACAAAACAATCTATTCATCAGAGGTATTCTATGCCCGACGTTCTATTTAAAGTAGACCTAACTAAACCCATGTCAGAACAGGAGTTAGTCGGTCATAATCGCTGGCATCCTGATATTCCTGCAGTGGTTTCTGTCAATCCTGGCGATGTCTTTCGCATTGAATGTAAAGATTGGACAGATGGGCAAATTAAAAATAATGATAACCCCGATGATGTGCGGGATGTAGACTTAACGGTGGTGCATGTGTTGAGTGGACCTATTCATGTGAATGGGGCGCAACCGGGGGATATTCTGGTTGTTGATTTATTAGATATTGGTGCATTACCAGGGGATGAATGGGGCTTTACGGGTATTTTCGCTAGAGAAAATGGTGGTGGATTTCTCACAGATCATTTTCCCAATGCGGCTAAAGCGATATGGGATTTACAGGGGATTTATACTCATTCTCGTCATATTCCCGGCGTGCGATTTGCCGGAATTACTCATCCCGGTTTAATTGGGTGTGCGCCGTCAGCAGAATTATTGGCACAATGGAATAAACGAGAAGCGGAATTGGTGGCAACAAATCCTAATCGTGTGCCACCCTTAGCCGCATTACCCAACCCGCAAAATGCAATTTTAGGATCGTTAAAAGGGGCAGAATTTGACCGAGTTGCCGCTGAAGCCGCCCGCACGGTTCCGCCGCGTGAACATGGGGGAAATTGTGATATTAAGAATCTATCGAGAGGGTCACGGATTTATTTCCCAGTCTATGTAGATGGTGCAAAACTGTCTATGGGAGATATTCATTTTTCCCAGGGAGATGGTGAGATTTCCTTCTGCGGTGCGATTGAAATGTCGGGTTATATTGATCTGCATGTCGATATTATTAAAGGGGGTGTAGAAAAATATGGGATGACTAACCCAATTTTTAAGCCGGGACCCGTTGAACCGCGCTATTCTGAGTATTTAGTTTTTGAAGGGATTTCAGTTGATGAAGTGACTGGGCAGCAATATTATTTAGATGCTCATGTCGCTTATCGGCGGGCGTGTTTAAATGCGATTGAATACCTGAAAAAGTTTGGGTTTACGGGAGAACAAGCCTATTTACTGTTAAGTTGTGCGCCAATTGAAGGGCGGATCAGTGGAATTGTGGATATTCCTAATGCCTGTTGTACATTAGCCTTGCCCACGGAAATTTTTAATCAGCCAATTCTGCCAACTTAGTATAAGAAAGTAGAGAGTAGAAGGTTATCAGGAGAAAAAAGATATGCCGTTGTACGAATTTCGCTGTAATACTTGTGGGGATTTTGAGAAATGGCGCACATTAGCAGAAGCAGGAACACCCCTGCTTTGTCCAACTTGTCAGGTGATAGCGAAACGGGTATTTTCTGCGCCCATGGTGAATTTAAATTCGGGGAGTTTACCCAAACCAAAGGAACCGCGACTGGTGAAGGGTTCTACAGAATCGACAACACCAAAGTATAGTCAGCAGAAAAATGGACGCCCTTGGATGGTGAGTCATTAACATTAATTAGGAGTCAATTGAGCAAAAGATAAGAGGCAGAATAAGACAATTTGTCGGCGCGGGTTGTACCGACAAGGTTATTGATAAAACTTGTAACTGGACTAAACCCGCCCTTAGGAAAAATTACAGGAAAAGGACAATTGAACGATAAAAAATAGGCGAACTGAAAATGGCGCAAGGTCTGAGTTCAAAGTCACCCACTTATGCAACAATAAAAATGGCAACGTGCCGCTTTTTGCAAAATTCAGTCATGCCAGTCCGTTCATGTCCTCTTCCTTGCCCCAAATCTTATTGGTTGATGATACTGTGGCTAATCTGCAATTAGTCTCAGATTTTTTAATGAAAGCAGGATTTAACGTCCTTGCGGTTAAAAGTGGCGTCCAAGCGTTAAAAATTGTGGCAATAACCTTACCGGATCTAATTTTGTTGGATGTGGTGATGCCAGAAATGGACGGGTTTGAAGTCTGTCGTCGTTTAAAAGCGCAGGAGGAAACCCAAGATATTCCAGTTATTTTTATGACAGCCGTTACCGATCGCGCGAATCCTAGTTACAAGATTAAGGGGCTAAAGCTGGGTGCTGTAGACTATATCAGCAAGCCAATTCAGCTTGAAGAGGTGTTACTTCGCGTCCAGACTCACCTGCAACTGCGGGCGTTAACCCAGCAACTCACCGAACAAAATGCCTGCTTACAGCAAGAGATTCGCGTGCGTCATCAAACCCAACAGATCCTGCAAGAAACGGAACGTCGATGGCGATCGCTGTTAGAGAATGTGCAACTACTGGTTGTTGGCTTAGATTGGCAGGGGGATGTGGAGTATATGAACCCCTTTGGCTTAGGCTTAACTGGCTATACTTCAGCCGAAGTTTTCGGGAAAAACTGGTTCAATACATTTATCCCATCCTCCGATCAGCCGCAGCTTAAACAAACTTTCCATGAACTTTTATACCACAACAGCTACGCCTACTACCAGAACTCCATTCTGACCAAATCCGGTGAAGAACGACTGATTGCGTGGAATAATACCGTGCTAAGAGATATTACTGGCGCGATCGCAGGAATCATGAGTATTGGCGAAGATATTACCCAACGTCAGGCTGTGGAACGGATGAAAAATGAATTTATCTCCCTGGTTAGTCATGAACTTCGCACCCCACTCACCTCAATGCGCGGTTCTCTGGGTTTGCTTAAGATGGGAGTCTATGATAATCAACCCGACAAAGCCAAACGGATGTTAGATATTGCGGTAACAGACTGCGATCGCTTAGGACGGTTGGTGAATGACATCCTCAGTTTAGAACGCTTGGATTTTGGTCAAGTGACGCTAGTTAAGGAAGTCTGCGATGTGGCAGATTTAATCAAACATTCGGTAGAAGCGATAGATGCGATCGCAGAGGCGGCGGGAATTGCTATCCAGGTGACTCCCCTATCAGCTCAAGTCTATGTTGCCCCTGATACTATTATTCAAACCCTGACGAATCTGTTGAGTAATGCGATCAAGTTTTCTGAGAGAAATACCACGATCACCGTGGGTGTGCAACATCAGTCAGATTGTATTTTATTTCACGTTACCGACCAAGGACGAGGAATTCCCACGGAACACCTTGAACGCATCTTTGGGCGATTTCAGCAAGTCGATGTTTCCGATTCCCGCCAAAAAGGAGGTACCGGTTTAGGATTAGCGATTTGCCGCAGCATTATCCAGCAACATGGGGGGGAAATTTGGGCGGAAAGTACCCTAGGTTCTGGAAGTACCTTTTATTTTACGTTGCCAGTTTATGGTCAAACTTCCCCCAGCTCGCTCCTCTGAGGAAACGACAACGGAACGTTTAAGAACTGGCTTGGGGAAATCGAGCCAGGAGTTGCTCACGGGATAGCTGAGACAATTGTGAGAGGTATTGGCTTAAGTCTTGGGGGGGTAATCCTAATAAAGGAGTGACCAGTGCGGTGAGTTGAGCGTCCAATTCTCCAAAACGAATTATGAGTAAATTTTCGACAATGAAACGCTGTGCCTGTTGAATTCCTGATTCACTATTTTCGAGTTGAGACAGTTGCAGTAGAAAGGGAGTTAACTGCTGAGAGGGCAATGCCGATAAGGGAGTGATTAAAGCAGCGAGGGTAGAGGTTAACTGTCCCAAGCGAGTCTGGAGAACGTTTTCGAGCATCAGCCGATGTCCTTGTTGTAATCCCTGTTGTAATCCCTGTTGCATAGCTTCTTCCCTGGCTTGTTGCCGAGCCGCATCCAGTTGTTGCCGATAAAGGGGTGCTAATGCCATAATTAACTCCCTCTCCTCTGTGTCTAAGGGTTGTTCTTGATTGGCTTGTAAGTTGGCTTGCAAGTTATACAATAACTCTAGCGTAGACTCCCGCCGTTGGCTGTCTTCGGGTAATGCGGTAATCTCCTCGATGGCTTGCTGTTGGACTCTGCCCTTTCCCAGAAGTCTCAGCCATAGGGTTTGGGGGGTACGGGGGAGTTGGTGGATGACGACGATGGTTGTTCGGAAAGCCTGGGGGAGAAAGTAGAGTCCACTTAACCAGTTTTGCTCGTCACTGAAGGCTGCAAAGCTATCGAGTAAGGGTGTTGAGGCGGTGGGGGTGAGTATCCATAATTGGGAGAGTTCACTCAAATTAATGGAAGTGGATTCCCGTCTGGCGCGTCGTCTCAATTCCCGATGTAGGTCAAACAGTTTCGCCAGACAATCACAAATTTGATCGGCGGTGACGGCGTTGCGAAAAGGTTCAAAGACAGCAGGAGTTGTGACAAAGCGCCCTAAAAGTCCCAGAGAGAGGAGGTAGTCATCTGAGATAGAGGTGGGGATAAATAAAACGTCAACCTCTCGCACTTCCCCAGCAATGTCGCGACTGGTTTCCACTTTTCCGATTGGGGACAAGAGTTGGTCAAGATAATCCTTGGCAAATTGGTCATGGGGAAATCGAGTCATTGAGGGATGGGGATAGTCTACGACTTACTAATACCCAATTTAAATGCATGACAGCTTATCTGTCAGTCAAGCCTATTTGTTCATCTTTGGTGAAATTGTGATTACGTCCTGATACCCAGTTGCCTTCTAATCATGTCATTGGACGGCGTTGCGAAGACTTTACCTTTTTTCCACCGTTCCCATCGCCAGATATTTTGGCTTTGGCTTAAAGTGAAGATAGGTTGAATACAAATTTTTAAGATTCACCCGTTAAGGACTTGACTTCTAAAGATTTTTATGATGCAGTACAGACGATTTGGACGCACCGAACTACAAATACCAGTATTTTCCTGCGGCGGGATGCGGTATCAATTCAAATGGAAAGATATGCCCGCCTGGTTAATTCCGAAAGATAATCAACACAACTTAGAAGCAACCATTCGTCGCTCGATTGAAGTCGGTATTAATCATATTGAAACAGCGCGGGGTTATGGTACATCAGAAATGCAGTTAGGCAAAATTTTGCCCAAATTTTCCCGTGATCAATTAATTGTCCAGACAAAAGTTAGTCCTAAACCAGATCCCAAAGAATTTCGACGTCAGTTTGAGCAGTCGTTGAAATTCCTCAACCTTGACTATGTTGATTTGCTGGGAGTTCATGGCATAAACACGCCGCAATTGCTCCAGGATAGCATTCGTCCTGGAGGCTGTATGGATGTGGCGCGTCAGTTACAAGCCCAAGGCAAAGTGCGGTTTATTGGCTTTTCTACCCACGGTGCTACCGACGTAATTATCAAAACTATTGAGACGGATCAGTTTGATTATGTAAATCTGCACTGGTACTATATTAATCAATTTAATTGGTCAGCAATTGAAGCCGCAACTCGTCATGATATGGGCGTTTTTATTATTAGTCCGTCGGATAAAGGGGGAATGCTGTATAAACCGCCACAGCGATTAGTTGAACTTTGTAAACCCTTGAGTCCAATGGTATTTAATGACTTGTTTTGCCTGTCTCATCCCCAGGTGCATACCTTAAGTTTAGGTGCATCTCACCCTAGTGATTTTGATGAACATTTGAAGGCGGTTGAGTTATTGGATCAGGTTGATGAAATATTACCCCCAATTGTGGCACGATTAGAAGCCGCCGCGATCGCACGACTCGGTGAAGATTGGTTCAAAACCTGGCACATCGGTTTACCCAGCCACGAGGAAACCCCCGGTGGTGTGAATATCCCGGTGATTTTGTGGCTAAGAAATTTAGCGATCGCCTATGATATGGTTGAATATGCTAAAATGCGTTACAACCTCTTAACCAATGCGGGACACTGGTTTCCGGGTGCTAAAGCTAATCAAGTCAGAAAAATCAACCTTCAGGCATGTTTACACCAGAGTCCCCATGCTGATACAATTCCTACTTTACTGGAAGATGCGGATCAGCGCTTAGGGGGTGCAACCGTTAAACGCTTATCCCAACAATAAACCGATAGCGATTCGACTTGAGTCGTAAAGATTTTGGTGAGTCAAAGGAGCGCTTAACTGGAAACAGACGATTCTCTAACTCATTGAGAATTGCTACATCACTTTGTTTCTTCCCTCATTCAGGCTTAATTGTTATCCCTATTACCTGTTCTATAACCCCTTTCTGGTAACATTTGGGTAAAGAGCAGCAGGTGGCAAATTGGAGGTGAAAAATGTGCAAGAACATATCTATCAAGAACCAACGAGTAGTCAAGCATTACGAAATGCTCTTATAGAAGATCGTTTTTGCTTATACTTTCAACCGATTTTCCCTCTCGTTAACAGAGAAAAGGGTCATGTTCACAAGGAAATTTTAATCCGAATGGTGGGACAAGATGGTAGGATTATCCCACCCAACTACTTTCTTCCCTGTGCTGAAGAATCCGGATTAATGCCATCTATTGATCGTTGGGTTCTAGAATCCTTTTTCAATGGCATTTACCACCCGAGTAAATGTATGGGCTGTTGGGCAAGGGATTATTATTGTGGGTGTATTATTGCCTTTAACCTTTCCGGTTCCAGTGTCAATGATGACAGCTTCCTCGACTTTCTGGAAAATGCCGTGATGAATCATCCGGTTCCCCCCAGTAGTTTAGTCTTTGAGATTACTGAAACGGTAGCCTTAATCAACATAGACAGAACCCGGCAATTTATCCAGCGTTTACAAAACCTAGGTTGTCAGTTTGCTTTGGATGATTTTGGTACAGGCATGTCCAGTTTAGCGTATCTTAAGGAATTACCCTTAGATTTTGTCAAAATTGATGGTATGTTTGTGCGGGATGTGGTGCAGAATCCTATCTCTGAAGCGATTGTCTCTGCTATTGTACAAATGGCTAAGGCGAAGCAAATTAAGACTATTGCCGAATACGTGGAAAATGTGGCAATTCTGGAACGATTGCAGGCGTTAGGTGTAGATTATGCCCAAGGGTTTTACTTAGGTAAGCCTACCCCGATTCTCAAGCGAACGCCTATTTTCTAGATGAAGGGAGAAGGGCAGCTTATATACTGCATTTTGAAGTGCGAAATGTGGGTAGTTTCAGGCTTTTTTATTAGGGGTCATTTGGCAGATATAATATTATTAACGTTTACGGAGCAGATTGGTGCTTAAGTCAGTGCTATTCAGCTTAGGGTAATAGTCATGCAAAAACAAGCTCTAGCGATCGCATCTATTTTATTATCTACCCTGTTGCCGCTCGATGCTTCGGCACAGAACTTTGAGGAATTTTACATCTTTGGCGATAGTCTGTCAGATGTTGGCAACTCATTTGAACGCTCTGAAGGTCTCTTCCCTCCTAGCCCTCCCTATTTTGAGGGACGTTTTACTAACGGTTTAGTCTGGGTAGAAGTTCTGGGATTGGAGTTAGGACTTGATCACAATCCAGCTAATAACTTTGCCCTTGGTGGGGCAACCTCAGAGGACGTGCTAGAACAGGTTATTGAGTTTACCACCACAACCCAACCACTCGATGCTAATGGGCTTTATACCGTTTGGGGCGGTGCCAACGACTACATCGACGTAGTTCCAGGCACAAACCCAGCAGATATAGACACGACAACCACGGTCAACAACATATCCAATGCGGTGAAAACGCTGATTGCAAAAGGCGCTGAAACGATTATCGTAGTCAACCTGCCAGATTTGGGAAGGACGCCTCTAGGATTAGCCTCTCCCCTTGCTGCCGACGCCTTCACCGCCGCCGTTAATCAATATAACCGCAACTTAAACGCCGCTTTGCAAACATTAGCTCAAAACCGTGAAGTTCAGATCGTACCGCTCGATGTCAATCCTCTGGTTAATGAAGTTCTCGCCGAGCCAGCCAGATACGGCATAACTAACGTGACCGAACCATGCTTAAATGAGGCAACCAATACGGTTTGTTCCAACCCCGACGAGTATTTTTTTTGGGATGATATTCATCCTACTGCTGCCGTTCATGAGCTGTTTGGAGAAGCGGCTTTGGCAGTGCTGATTAGTCCTCAAACCGTTATCCCCCAAGCCGACATTGCCTTAAGCGTTGCTCGCAGGCAGACTCAAACGATTGACGCTCGGCTCCAGTCCCTGCGAGGTGTCCGCGAAACTCCCCCCGAACAACGATTTGGTGCCTTTGTCAACGGTGACATCAACTTCGGCGATAAAGATACCAGCAATAGCGAACCGGGCTATGATTTCACGACGACAGGGGTTACTGCTGGCGTTGATTACCGCGTCACGGGCGACCTCGCGCTGGGAGTTGCTGTCAGTCGCCTCAGCAATGACACCGAACTTGATCATGACCTTGGCGAGGTTGAAGTTGATGGTTATGCCGTTTCTATCTATGGCAACTATAATCGGGGTAACTTTTATACGGATACCCTTGTCAGTTATGGTTGGAATGACTATGAGATAACCCGCCAAATCGAATTCGACAACCGCAGGGCTACTGCTGACCCGGACGGGAATCAACTCTCGGTTGATGTGAACGGTGGTTACAATGTCAGATCGGGCAACTTGTCTTATGGACCAACGGTAGGAGTTCGCTACGATCGCGTGGAAATTGATGACTACACAGAGGAAGGTGCGGGTAGCCTCAACATGAAAGTCCAAGACCAAGAAGCAGAATCGCTGGTTCTCAGTGCGGGTGTTCAGGCGGCTTATGGGTTCAACGTTGGCAACACTATAGTGACACCCAATTTCCGGGCACGTTACGAACACCAGTTCGCCAACGACAGCCGCGAAATCGAGACGGAACTCCTCACCCAACCGGGCATTCCGATCCGGGCGACTACAGACGACCCCGATCGCGATTACGTGAGATTAGGCGCTGGAATGGACGTGCAGTTTTCCCCGAATTTTTCCGGCGCGATCGATTACGAAACGGTCGTCGGGCGCGAAGACTACACCGACCATGGGGTTAAAGCTCAACTCCGCTATCAATTTTAACTGGACTTTAGACTAAAATTTGGGATTTTCAGAATTAGTCTAAACTCCAGTTTTAAAACACCTCAACCACACTATCGGCAGCATCATATCATGTCCTCGTCTTGTTCCCATTTTGGCACAATTCAAGTAGATCATCCGATTACTGGACTGGTGTTCTAAGGTTTTATTGCCTGTTCTTGACTTTCGCCCTGACGTTGACGCAGTAACTTATAACGATTGGATAACATCGTTTCTACAGGGGGCGGTAAAAACGTAAAGTGAATATAAAACGAATGATCATCACTGAGTTTATCTAACACTTTGGCATAGATATCCTCACTCACTGAGATTAATTTATCACCCCTAAATAAATTAATCTTTATATTCGTCAAAGGTTTGATAAATTGGTCTGTTTTAATCTCGCCACCTTGGGCAGAAAGTTTTACTAAAGTTCCTCGAAAAAATATATCGCTGACATGCTTGCCTTCCAAAAACGTGTAGTGTAAAGGAATCGGATCGACCAAGGGCAGAAATTGCTCATCAGGTTTAGCTAAAAACAAGTAGTAAGGTTTGCCAATTCCCCCCACTTCATAAATGGGAATAGGTTCGGGTAATCCTTTAGGTTGAACCCGTATCTTGCTATCAATTCTCACCCAAGTTCCCGCAGCATTTAGAGTAGACTGAGAGATAAAAATTTGACTGTCTGTCGTATAGGATTCGATGCGATAGGCTAAATTAACCTGAGAACCCACTACTCCATATTTTGTTCGCTTCGATGACCCAATATTGCCCACTACAACATCCCCCGTATTAATCCCAATGCCCATAGTCAACGGAGGTAAACCCAGATGTTTCATTCGTTCATTGACCGATGTCATCGCCAACTGCATCGCCACGGCGCAAGCGATCGCGCGTTGGGCGTCATCGTCACGCAGCGTCGGCGCACCAAACAAAACCAAAATTCCATCCCCAAGAAATTCATCAATTGTTCCTTGGTAATGAGTAATCACATCCGTCATCGTGGCAAAGTAAAAGTTGAGAATATTCACCACTTCTTCTGGCATTAAACGTTCAGTCAGGGCAGTAAATCCTCTTAAATCAGACGTTAAGATAGTAATCGTGCGCCGTTCACCACCTAATTTAGCCCCTTCAGGATTTTCTAAGACATTCGCCACAACTTCATTGGTGAGATAACGTCCAAAGGTTTCGCGGATTTTACCCACTTGATGGGCAAGATAACTGGTAATCGCCACCACTGAACCTGATAAAGCCAAAAGAGGCGGAACTACAGGAATCCACCACCCGATTAAAAACGCCCCATAAGTACTACCCAACAGGACACCCCCTGCCAGGATCAGCCTCAAAAATCGTTGTACAGAGACCCGTCGCCTTTTCTTCTGATAGCGTCCCTGCCAGGTTATAATAGCGCCTACAGTAGACCAGAAAAAAATCCATAGGTTTTCTTGCAGTGGGAACCAAGTTTGAATGAGGGGGCGTCCTTCTAAAGCCGCACTAAGGATTTGACTGGTAATATTGGCATGTAATTCTACCCCAGACATGCGTTCGGGCAAAGCAAACCAACTGCTACTGTAGGGGGTAAAAATCCAGTCTTGGAAACTCTCCCCGACAAAGCCGATCAGAATAATGCGATCGCGTCCCCAATCGGGAGGGATACGATCCTCTAGAAGATCATGCAATGAGATCGTTTCAAAGTGTTTCTTGCTCCCTCGATAATTTAATAATATTTGGTAGCCACCAGCATCCGTGCGGACATAACCCCCATCATTTTTTTGGAAGCGAGAAAACGTGCTTTTTCCCAACCGCCAGGTATTGGGTTCGCCAGGTATTGGTTTTGGGCTAATTCCTTGAGCATCAAGATAGAGAAGTGCTAGATAAAATCCGAAGCTGGGAACAACATCTCCATTGATATCTTCAACTTGTAAGAGTGCCCGTCGGACTTTAGTATCGGCATCAAAGATGACATCATTAGCACCCACTTGTCCTTTGCCTTTCAACGCTGGGGGGGCGGCGACAGCATCCTGGCGCTTATCGCCAACCACTTTCTCAATCCCCACCAGATTGGGGGTTGTTTCAAAGACTTGGACTAATTCCTGATGACCCGGTTGTACGGGTAAATCCCGATAAACATCCAAACCAATGGCTTTAGGGTTATGGGTTTTGAGTTTAGCAATAGCTTGGGCATAAATCTGATCCGGAAGAATAGATCGAGAAAGTTGCCCAATTTTTTTCACATCCGCCTCATCAATCCCCACGATCCCAATTCGCTGATCCAAGGGTTCAGAGGGACGCCAACGCATATATTGATCATAAGCTGTCCATTCCCAAGTTTGCAGCATCCCAGTCCACCGCAGGAGAATGATCAAACCCGTAACTGTTGGGGTAACTATCCAAACGCCGCGCCATTGCCAAAGCCACCGCTTACAGAATTTATACATTTGACCGTTCGCTTCGTTGGGCATGGTGCATGAGTGTGTAGGGGCGGGTTTCACTATGATTGTTTCTTGCCACCCGGATTTTACTAAACCCGCCCCGACTAAGTTACAGGGGTTTATTCAGTTCTCTCATCGCCTCAGCATCTTGAGTCTCCTCAGCATCTTGAGTCTCAACCGAACAGGAGTGAACCCAACAGTTAATTGGAATATTATCCAACTCAACCGACGTTAACAATTCTTGCATCTCATCTGCGATCGCGGAGTCATTGGGAAATTGCTGATAGAGTCGAGCTAAAATCATCAGCGTTTCTGCCCAAATCCTTTCTTGAGCATAGTTAGATCCTTCCTCTTGGAGACGTTTTTTGATCCCTTCGGGTTCATAAACGAGTTGATCAAGAAGAGTGTTCAGTTCTTCGGGTGGGGCAATTCCCGTCTGCAGGGGTTGACGCTGAATCCACCCTCGAGCAAAATGATCCTGACTGCGATCATCAGTATTACACACTAAGGCAAATGTCCAAAGATACCGTTTTTCCGTTGTCAGAGATATGTAATCAGGAAGCTTGAGTTCTACGATACCGGCTCTATGGGTTAGGGGTATCCTCGTATAATAAATTTCCTGGTTTTGCTCGTCCAAAAGTAGAAAATCGGCTGCCTGGGCTGTCGTGGGGGGAACATACCAAAATAATTTAGGGTTGGGGGATATGGTGGTAATTAGATTATTCGTTGGCGTTAGCGCCGTTAATCTTCTATTTCCGGGAACACAAGGTATATTCGGTATACCTCTTTGTCCTCCCCCGCCAGTCCTCTCAGGGGCACCAATATCTTCTCCTTCAGGAAACTCTAAACTAATATCGAACGACTGTGCTTTGAGTTGAGGTGCGGCGAAAGCCAACGTTAACCCGATCGTTAGCGTCATCCCACCGAGGTAGGTAAAATGTTTGAGACCACCCATGCTTTAATGTTCTCCTAATATAATCCTGAGATCTATTGCCACAGTCACTTTCAACATGATTCGCGGGAGTCCAGCGTTAGACTCAATCGGGTAGACAGTGCTTACGTTGGAAGCTGACAGCTACCGCCACCGCCAGTTCCTGTCATCAGGTTTGACAGGTTAGCAAAAGTCTGTGATTCAACTTGAGTTTTACCCACCCCGGGCAAGACTGTTTCAATGTACCTGCTTGTCTATATTTTATTTTGTGGCGGAAGTTTGAGGGAAATCAAAAAAGCCAGATTGACACCAGATTAGACCAAAGACGGAATGACTAACGACGAATCCCATGTTAGCTTGAACCTAGCTAGCCTATTGTGTGTTTTCCATGAAACTTGCGATCGCACAACTCAATCCCACGATTGGCGACTCAACCAGCAATGCCCAAAAAATCCTTGATGCGGCAAATCAAGCAGCCCGTCAGGGTGTCCGCCTCTTATTGACGCCAGAACTCTCCCTCTGTGGATATCCGCCGCGAGACTTACTATTAAATCCCAGTTTTATGGAGTCCATGACAGACTGTCTGGACAACTTAGCCGAACAGTTACCCTCAACCCTAGCAGTTTTAGTGGGAACGGTGACAGCGAATCCTAAAGCGGAGAGTTCGGGAGGTAAACCGTTATTTAATAGTATTGCCCTGTTGGAGGGCGGTAAGGTGCAGCAGGTGTTTCATAAGCGCCTGTTGCCCACCTATGATGTCTTTGATGAGAACCGTTATTTTGAAGCTGGAGTCCAGAGTAATTCCTTTACCTTAAAGGCAAAGTCAGCTACCCCGATTAAAATTGGTGTGACGATTTGCGAGGATCTCTGGAACGATGAGGAGTTTTGGGGAAAGCGCACGTATCAGTTCAATCCGATTACCGACTTAATCCAGCAGCAGGTTGACTTAATTGTGAATCTTTCCGCCTCGCCCTATAGTGTAGGCAAGCAGCAACTGCGGGAAGCCATGCTGCAACATAGTGCCAAGCGTTACCAGCAACCGATTCTCTACGCCAATCAGGTGGGGGGAAACGACGATTTAATCTTTGATGGAAGTAGTGTGGGATTTAACCGCACCGGGGAAATGGTTTGTCGCGCCCCAGCGTTTGAAACCGATGTTTTACTGGTAGACTTTGATCCAGTCCAAGGAGATTTACTCAAGAGTGCGATCGCACCCGCCCCCGAAAGTACCAATGCTCAAATTTGGTCTGCTTTAGTTCTAGGAATCCAAGACTATGCCCGTAAATGTGGCTTTAAACGGGTAGTGATTGGTTTGAGTGGGGGAATTGATTCATCCCTGGTTGCTGCCCTTGCCACGGAAGCGTTGGGTAGGGAAAATGTACTCGGTGTGCTTATGCCATCTCCCCATAGCTCTGAACACTCGATTAATGATGCCCTGGCGTTAGCCAAAAATTTAGGGATTAAAACCCATACGTTGCCCATTGGTGACTTAATGCAGGGGTATGATCAAACCTTAGACCCCCTATTTGCTGGAACCGAATTTGGCACAGCGGAGGAGAATATTCAAGCCCGGATTCGGGGAAACTTGTTAATGGCGATCGCGAATAAGTTTGACTATCTGCTGATCTCGACGGGGAATAAGTCAGAGATGGCAGTAGGATACTGTACTCTCTATGGAGATATGAATGGTGGATTAGCCGCGATCGCAGATGTTCCCAAAACCCGTGTGTATTCCCTGTGTCAATGGCTAAATTCCACAAAAGCCAGCCAAGCCACCTCAGCGCAATTAAAAGAGCAATTACCCGATACTCAACCAGAAATTATTCCTGCGAATGTCTTAGCCAAACCTCCCAGCGCTGAACTCAAACCGGATCAAACTGACCAAGACTCGTTACCGTCTTATGACATCTTGGATGATATCTTACAACGCCTGATTCATGACCATCAATCTGCCCAACAAATTATCGACGCCGGACATGATCCAGAAATTGTCCATAAAGTGATGCGAATGGTAGCGCGGGCAGAATTCAAGCGCCGCCAAGCACCACCAGGGTTAAAAATTACGGATCGGGCATTTGGTACGGGTTGGCGGATGCCCATCGCCAGTCGTTGGGTGGCGGCGAAAAAATCTATCTAATGAGAGACTTCAAACTTTACAGGAAGAGAGATGTATATCAGGAAATCTATATTATACTGGGTGGCATAGTAAGCTTTTACAGAACAACCACGAACACTAGACTATGCATCTCAAAAAAACATCAACAGTTCTCGGATTAGCCGTTGGCAGTGCCTTAGCTCTGTCTGCAATGCCAGCTGAAGCCGCGACATTCGGTAATAACGGTATCCAATTTGATATGGATACCACAGTAACATTTGACTTCACTGGCTCTAATGGTAAATTCGGATCAATGTTTGGAGTCGTACTCGAAAGTGACCCGAATAACATCATCCCGCCTGTACTCTTTGCCGAAAATCCCGCCTTTGATCCAGGACCCATTGGCGATTTTCAAGGAACCTGCGGTATTGTTGTTCCCGACCCTTGCACAGCTAATTTCACCTTTATGGCAGGTGAAAGCTATAGCTTGGCGCTCAAATCTCCTAACGGAACCGTCTACTCAACCGATAGTCTAAATCCTGTCGATCCGGCAAATCCTGCTACTCCTCAAACGCGCCAGTTTGTCTTTTTCCAGGATGAAACAACCCTACCACCTCTGGTAAACGAATCAGGTGAAGGATCAGTTGATCCGTTTGACAAATTTGCTATTCTTATCGAGGATAAGGGAGGTAGTCGCGACTTCAATGACTTCCGCCTCACGGCTATGGCGGATTCTCCTGAATCTATTCCTGAACCAGCAACGTTAGCCGGATTAGGATTAGTAGCTGGCTCATTAACTCTGATCCGCCGCCGCCAAACGAACAAGAAGTCTTAGTTAGATTTTCGTTTCGTTTGTCGTCAGTAGGGGTTTGGTTTCCAAACCCCTATTTTGGTAACCAAACCCCTACTATTAAATTTTATTGAGGATTATGTACGTTTCATTCAAGAATCCATGAGAAACAGGTGAAGATCAAAGGGAATACAGAATTATCCCATTCCCCATTCTCCCGTTTCCCATGAAGATTTTGATAGTCGATGATGATCCAGCGACAGCTTCACCCCTAATTGAAGCCCTCACCAGTCATCACTACACCGTTGAAGCCGCAACTAACGCTGAAAATGGATTAGAACTCGCTCAAACCTCTCACTATGACTTAGCTGTCTTGGACGTTACTCGCCAAAACCTAGATGGTATTCATCTGTGTCAAAAACTGCGCCATCAAGGTTCTCAAATGCCAATTCTCCTCCTGGGCGCCAAAGGAAGTAGCGCCGATCGCATTCGCGGATTAGAAGCAGGTGCGGATGATTATGTGATTAAACCCTATGATCTCTCCGAATTGATGGCGCGAATTCGAGCATTATTGCGGCGGCGTAACTCCACGGTATCAAAGGTGTTGACTTGGGATCATCTACGGCTAGAACCGGATACAGGAGAAGTAACCTATAAAGGCGAATCATTACACCTAACGCCCAAAGAATACGGATTGTTAGAACTCTTCCTGCGTCATCCTCGACGTATTTTTAGCCGTAGTGCGATTCTCGATCGCATCTGGGCGAGTGATGAATTTCCCGGTGAAGAAGCCGTAACCACCCAAATTAAAGGGTTGCGGCAAAAGCTGAAAGCGGCTGGGATAAAAATTAATTTAATTGAGACAGTATACGGCTTAGGGTATCGCCTCAAAGATGCACCCACTCAGGAACAAGAGAACAAACAAGTCAAGGAAAAAGTAGCAGATAGCACGTCTGAAGCGAAACTCATGGCGGCGGTTGCCCAAATTTGGCAAAAGTTCAAAGAAAGCCTCCCGGAAAAAATAGACGTATTTAGGCAAGTGAGTGTAACTCTGGCGACAGGAACCCTGAATCAACAACTCTGTGAGAACGCCAAAATTGAAGCCCACCGATTAGTGGGTTCATTAGGATCGTTTGGTTGTGCAGAGGGTTCTAACATCGCCCGCGAAATTGAACAGCTTCTGCAGACTCCAACCCCAGCAACGCCGCAAGATGCCCATAAGCTAAAGGATTTAATCGACTCCTTGCAACAGGCGATCGCAAACAAACCCGCCTTGGCTCAGGTTACGCCCCCCGTCAGTGATCCCCCCACGTCTTCTACTTTCCCAGCCCGACTATTAGTCATTGATGATGATCAAATCCTCAGCCAACATATCGAAATCGAGGCAAAAGCCTGGGGATTGCAGGTAGATAGCGCCCCCCATCTCCAAGCCGCCAAACGAGCGATCGCGCTCCATCCTCCCGATGTAATCTTGCTGGATCTTACCTTTGCTGACACCCAAGAAAACGGCTTTGAACTCTTAGCAGAACTTGCTGTTCAACACTCAGACATTCCCGTTTTAATCTTTTCCAGTCAAAACCATTTAAGCAGTCGAGTCAAAGCCGCTCGTCTCGGTGCTGATACCTTTTTACAGAAACCCATGACTCCCCCAGAAATTTTGCAAGTGGTGACTCAAGCGATTAATCAGCAGAAATTGGGGGAAGCTAAAGTCTTAGTCGTGGATGATGACTCCCAAATCCTAGCGCTGCTGCGCCATTTACTACAACCTTGGGGACTAAACATCACCACGTTGGCACATCCCCAACGCTTCTGGGATGTCTTAGAAGCCGTATCTCCCGACTTACTGATTTTAGATGTAGAAATGCCGGAATATAGTGGCATTGAGTTATGTCAGGTTGTCCGTCATGATTTACGCTGGAGTAACTTGCCCGTGTTGTTTCTCTCCGCCCATACCGAAGTACAAACAGTGCAGCAAGTTTTTACCGTTGGTGCAGATGATTACGTGAAAAAACCGATCGTCGAGGCTGAATTAATTGCCCGTGTTTTGAATCGGTTAGAACGTCGCTATTCCCAGAACTAATAAAGGTCAGGTTTTTAAAGGGGCAGGGTGTGGGGTGTCGGGTGTCGGGAACAATTGAATTCCCTGTTCCCTGTTTCCTAACAAATGACGAATGACGAATGACATAAGACAAATGACTAAGCCAAACGTTGCCCGATCGCTTTGAGAGCAAACTGCGGTAACGCCATCATCCGCCGCCAGCGCCAAGGTTCTTGATAGAGTCGATACAGCCATTCCAAATGATTATTCCGCAACCAGACAGGCGCACGGGTTTTAATCCCAGCCCAGATATCAAAGCTACCGCCAACGCCAATCCAAATCGCTTGAGGACACAAATGTCGATTTTGGGCAATCCACAACTCTTGACGAGGAACCCCTAAACCGACAAAAATTAATGGCGGTTGTTCTTTTGCCAACCTGACTTTGAGTTGATCTTCGGCTTCTGGAGACAGATAGCCATCTTCAATTCCTGCGATCGCGAGTTTCGGGTATTGTTCTTGCCATATCTTCGCTGCTGTTTGGGCAATACCCGGTTTACCCCCGTAGAAAAAAACTGGATAAGACTCACCCAATTCTCCCGCCTGTCGCAGTAACGATTCTGCCAACTCAATTCCCGGACAACGCTGCTGTCGGATACCGTGGAGAAGTAAGTAAAAAATGACACCTGCACCATCCGGGACAACTAATTCCGCTTGTCGGATTGAACGTGCCAAAGCTGGATTACATTCCGCCTGCATCACCATTTCTGCATTCAATGTCACCACATGACACCCTAGGTTTTGCTGAAGGCGATTACCTAGCCAGCGATCGTACTCTTGGAGTCGGTGAACAGGTAGTCCCATGACAGGGAACGGCTTCGGGGTCTCACACATAATTAGACTGTTGCTTATCCTCCCTTCAAATTACCACTTAGCAGACTAGCTGATCCGGACGTCAAAGGCTAGCCTCTAGTTGAGATGGATCAAATTGCTGCGAACAATGAGAAGAGACGCGATACTTCGCGCCTCTGAAATCTAGGCGTTAAAACGCGCTTCTGTGCGCGTATCTCGTAAAACAAAGGGTTCTAAGAATCGTCTCAAAGCCATCAAGCAGTTAGGTAGAACGCATCTCAAGGTTTCGAGGCGGCGTAAAGACTTTGCGGTCAAAACCGCGAGGGCGCTTGTCCAGTCGGCAGACTTGGTAGCCATTGAAGACCTAAAAGTGCCGAACATGGTCAAAAACCATCATCTGAAAGCGCTGCAAGGATTAGCTCAACTACCGAGGGGCACTCGGAAAGTTACGCCTGGGGATGAGATGACCCGCTCCTTAGAGGAGGAAACTCCAAAAAGTAAGGTTGCTCGTAGAACCAGGAAACCTCATCAGTGATGATGGGAATCCCCGCCTTCAACGAAGTAAGGCGGGGAGAATGTCAAAATAGGATGATTTATCTGGAGAAAAAGCCGCCCTAGAAGGACGGGACTTTAGACCGATTATTTCCGGTAAATTAATAGTGATATTACCAAATCACCGATAACCAAACTATGCAACTGCTGTGCATCAGCAACGGTCACGGAGAAGATGTCATTGCTATCCGAATTTTACAGGAACTCAACGCTAGCCCAGATGCGCCGGAATTAGCCGCATTGCCGTTAGTGGGTGAAGGTGCAGCCTATCGGCAATTGGATATTCCGATTATCGGACCGGTGCAAACCATGCCCTCTGGTGGTTTTATCTATATGGAAGGGCGTCACCTGCTGCGCGATGTGCAGAGTGGTTTGTTGAAATTGACATGGGCGCAATTGAAAGCGGTTCGCCGTTGGGCTAAACGCGGTGGGGTTATTTTAGCGGTGGGGGATATTGTCCCGCTGTTGTTTGCCTGGTTGAGTGACGCCCCCTATGCCTTTGTCGGGACGGCTAAATCGGAGTATTATCTGCGGGATGAAGCGGGATGGTTACCGAATCGTCAGCGCCGGGAAGGATGGTCTGGTTCGGTGTATTTGCCGTGGGAACGTTGGTTGATGAGTCGCAAGCGATGCAAGGCGGTGTTTCCTAGAGATAAACTGACAACAGAAATTTTGCAAAAATGGTCAATTCCGGCATTGGATTTAGGGAACCCAATGATGGATGGGATTGAACCGGAACACCCAGAACCGATATTCTATGAACCCGATGCTGAACAAAAAGAAATGCAGCGTCCTTTGGTGGTTGCATTATTACCTGGTTCGAGAATGCCAGAGGCATACCAGAATTGGCAGAAAATCGCCCTAGCTGCGAATGGGTTATTGGAGGCTTATAAGCAACGCTCTGTGGTGTTTCTCGGCGCGATCGCACCCGCTTTAAGTCTTGAACCCCTACAAGA
>NZ_JAVJQP010000072.1:0-72959 GCF_040218875.1 Coleofasciculus sp. D1-CHI-01 | reverse complement strand
CTTACAGATAATTTGAAAATTCACCTTGATTCAACCCAAATGCATTTGCGTAAAACATACGCAAATTAATTTTTAGTCCGAAAAAGACAACCAAGATACTCAGACAAGCAGGTGATTATCATTCTCATTCCCCTTTTCATTATCAATAAACCTGTCAATAAGCTGATATCTTTTTAAGGGGAAGAGGGGTGAAATGCTTTTTCTGCCGAGCTTTTGAGCTGCTTGTCACCCCTTCAGCCGCATCCCCCTCAATCCCTGATAAAGTTCTTGATCCGCCGCCCGAACCACATAATTTGTCGCCTCTAGGGGTAAAGCGCCGCCTACTTGATAGTCGTCATTAGTCATTTTTCAAAACACTGATTTCACGGATTTATTAGAGAGATTGGGGTAGGGAGGTGAGAGGTTAGTTGCACTGATTACACCGACTCAATTGGTTGTCTATCATTTTTCATTATTCGTCATTCGTCATCTAATCCTAAACATCAAACCCAACTCCATCTCCAACCCCCTAAAACTTGTTCCCCCTATCCACTCAATCCCTCTGCGTTCCTCTGCGTAAACCTCTGCGTTCCTCTGCGTTAAAAAAACATAACCTCCATCCTCACCAACTCAAATAAAACAATCCCTAACCCCCCGATTCAATCCGACTCTCAAAATACCGACGAAACAACTCATAACGAGGACTAACACCATCCCCTTCCCACCGAACCAACCCCAAATTCTCCAAAACATCCGCCACCTCCAGATTCAACCTCACCGGATAATTAACCCCAACAACCTGATTAAACGCCGCCACCAACTCCGGCGATTGATGTAACTTTTGTCCATACATCAGCAAATAATCCCGATAAATTCCCCTAGGAGTCGCCGCCGTTGCCAAAACCTCCTCCAATGTCACCAACTTTTGTCCAATTTTCTTCATCGCCTCTTGCACCAAATAAGGCTGTCCCCCCACCATCGCCATTAACCGATTCACCTGATCAATTTGCCAATCCAATCCATAATCTTGCGCCAACTCTTGCACCTGTTCCCGACTCAATTCCGGTAACGCGATCGGAAGTCCCGTATTAAACGGCGACTGATTAATATCCAGTTCGCGATAATCTTCCGTATACACCAAAACCTGGTGCAATTTCCCCCAAATGGGGCGCGTTTTTGCATCCTCATGTCGCGTTCGCAGCATCCCTAAAAACTCCCCCGCAACTTCCGGATACGGAAAAATTCGATCCACTTCATCTAACCCCAAAACCAGGGAACTATCTCCGGGTAACAGATGCTTTTCAAAATACGTCTTACACTTATTCTTGCTATTGCCAATACTCTTCTGCCAATGTTCAGCAACTGGATTGTCTGATAATGATTCTTGATTCAGACTCAGCGTCACACTGGTACAGAACCATTGCAGAAATCGATTCAAATCTTGAAAATCCGTCGCCGTTGCATCCCGCAGATTCAAACTCACGGCGCGATAACCCTGATCCGCCGCATAATTCAACACCCGTGACATCAACTCCGTTTTCCCCATCTTCCACGGCGCTTTAATCCGCAGTAAACATCCCGGCTTCAGGATTTCCTGGTAACAGGTAGACAGAATCCCCGGTTCAATATAACGATCTTGACAGAGAATCGCACGGGAATCTGTCTCTGGATTCCTCAGTTGTTCTCCATGCTGTTGATATCGCACATACTCCCGCTTTAACCAGTCTCGCAAGCGCTTAAATTTCCCTTTTTTCTCCGTATTCAGCGCCGGACAAGAATGGGCAAATGTCGCATAAATTCGTCCCATTCGTCGTTGCAGCGTCACTTCACTGATATGCAAATCAGCAGCAATTTTGGCATCAAGTTCTGCCAAATTCGGTTCCGCAAAGCGCCAACAAAACACCCGTCTCTCATCGGCATCAAATATACCCTGATAATCTGCAATTTGTTGTAAAAAAATATCCCACGACATAAACAGCTAAAGGTATTCAATAGTCAGCAAAATTGTCGGATGTGTTAGCATTCGCGCAGCATTCTCAAAAGGTAGCGTAACTCACCCTGACTCTATTCCACTAGGATATCACTTATAATCCAACGATTAAAATAAATGGGACTTGAGTCAGCGATGCAAGCGTTTATAGCAAAGACAGCACAACGATTAACGCATGATTTATGGCTGATATTGATACCTTCTGATAGCTTTTGATACCTTTTGATACTTTCCCCCAAAAACCTCACAATTCTATCTGATAGCTAGCTGTGGGTTCAAATTCAAAATAAACCGATTTAATAGAGTTACAAGCAAAGAATCCCTTGATGAGTCAGTGTTTTTCTTCACTATTGCCCATTGCCTAGCGCGTAGCGCTATATCTCAACTCTCTCAGAATTTTCAGGAGTACAATTATGCTGAAATTCAAGCCAATTCTTTCCCTTACCGTAGTCGGACTATCTCTCAGTCTACTCAGTAGTAGTAAAGTATTAGCCTTTAGCTTCAACTTTAGCCCGATCGCAGAAACTAGCAGTTCATTCAGTTCCTTTAACAGCCTCGGATCAGGACTCGGTACCGCAGGTGGGAATAGCGGCTATAAATTATCTAATGATGCCGACTATCAAAACGGCAAAGGACTGGCAATTAACAATAATGGTCAAGTCGTCTTTTTTGCCGAACTCACGTCAGGAGACCAAGGAATCTATATTGGTACTGGTGTAGGAGGAGCAAAAATTATTGTTGACAACAAATCCTACTCTATATTTAGCAATTTCGGTCAAGGACTAGCCCTCAATAATGATGGCACTGTTGCCTTTTTTGCCGATGTAGATGCTGGAGGTCAAGGTATTTTCACCAGTAACGGTGTTAGTCCCACTCAACAAATTGCCCATACGAGTGGAACTTATAGTAGCTTTGCCCCTGGACTTGCCATTAACGATAATGGCACTGTCGCTTTTTTGGGCAATCTTGATAGTGGGGCGCAAGAAATCTTTACCAGCGACGGCAATAAAACGATCCAAATTACCAACTGTACAGGTGCTGGCTCATCCGAGCAACAATGTCCTCTGTCCAGTGTAAACCTTGATCCTCATGCACCTGACATTAATAATCAGGGAATGGTCAGCTTTGTCAGTCACTACGGTGTGTTTACAGGGGATGAGAATGGCAATTATCTGATTGTTGCTGATCAAACTAACTTTTGGAATGGTTCATATCGGGAAGCCAATATAAATGACCAAGGAGAAGTCTCAGCGTTTGCTCATAATAATGGTGCAGGTCAAGTCATTTTTAAGGCGGATGGCATTAATGGTGAACTGATTGCCGGGAATAATTATGAGCAGTCAGAAACACCAGATACATTCTATAATGTTGGCACCAGCTCTATCAATAATAAAGGACTGGTTGCGTTTATGGCGAATCAGGTCGTTGAAGGGTCTAGCCCCTTTAGCAACCAGGATAAAGGCATTTTTGTGGGCAGTAATGCCGTTGAGGATAAAGTTATTGGCATTGGCGATACCTTATTCGGTTCTACTGTAGTTGATTTAGCTATGGATCGGCAAAGCCTGAGTGATGACAATGAAATTGCTTTTTGGGCAAAACTTGAAGATGGCACCGAGGGAATTTACCGCGCCAATAATATTGCCGATTCTCAATTTAATCCCTTGCTTCCTGATAGTACCCTGGATGGAGTGTTCCGATTTATTGACGTTATTGGTGGGAAATGGTACGACCCACCTTCCGCTTATGGCTTCCGCTATGAAATGACGGGAGATTCTTTATTTACCTCAATTCTGAATTTCCCAGTTGGCTTTGAAAATCCCTTCACCGTATCTGTAGGAGATACAAATATGGGTGAATTTCTACCCGGAGACAGTATCGATTTTGTCTCGCTTTTGGGTGGTGGTGTTTCTGAGTTTACGATTACCGGACTTGATGTTGATCCCACCAATCCCACAGCGTTTCCAATTAAACTTGACTTTGACACAGATACGGCGAGTTTCGATATGCACGCACTCATAGAGGAAGACAGTCAGAACGTGCCTGAACCCGTTTCTGTATTCAGTTTATTGTCCTTTGGTTCAGGTGTTGTACTATTGCGTAGGCGGAAATCAAGGCAGCTGTAGGGGCGGGTTTTACAACTATCTTATTGGTTGCACCCAGATGTAACTAAACCCGCCCCTCCCAATGCTAATTTGGTGCAATAGATTGGGTTCGTAGTGAGGGCTTCAGCCCTGTCCAGTTAGACGTTAGAGAACTAAAGTTCTCACTACAAACAAAGCCCTATTTTAGGTGGGTCACGCCAGTAGGGTGGGTTGAGCGAAGGTAGGGTGGGTTGAGCGAAGTCGAAACCCACCAGCATACCAGTCAGTAACATTGATCTATACCGATTGAATCTTGGCTAGAGTAAAGGCACAAACAAATAACCAACAAAAGCTAAAAACTTGAAGGCGAAAAAAATGTTAAACTATACCGCAAAACTTTCTATTTCTGCTCCAATCATTCCTATCGCCACCGTATGTGGTTTGCTATTTGCCACAGGCGAATCTGCTCAAGCTGCTACGTTTGCTCTCAATGAAGATACTACGGTTGATACGTTTACCGAATGTGTCAACGATGGTATCGCCCTCCAAGTTGGCAAAAATCCCGTTGATGAATCCGGATGGCACTATGCGATTGATTCATTTAATGATGGTGTGGATGGACTTCAAGTCGGTGGCAGTGGTAATCCCTATGAAATTCACAGTTTAGCACTCAAGGAAACGGAGGAGAGCATTTTTGTGGCGATTAATGCCAATATGTCGTTAACAGGTGTTGATGGAACCAGTGCTGAGGATGGCAATATTGGTTGGGGGGATTTGTTCTTCAATTTTACCGATCAAGATTTCACCACGGCGAATAATCAAGGGGATTTATTCGGGGTACGCTTTGCCGGAACCAATGATTCCTTAGTCCCTAATCTTGGTCTTTATGGCAATGTCACCGCTATTAGTACCACAGATATTAATAGTGGATTTGATAGCCTAGAAGCTTACAACCAGCGAGTGAATGACTTTTGTCAAGGTGCTGACTGTGGTCCAAGTCTGGGAGATTTACCTGCTGATACCTCTTATTTTGACCAATCTCAAAGTTTAAATACGATTGGTTCCGGTGAATTTATCACCAGTCTTATGTACCTTTCTGAGTCAGAATTACTCGCTGCTGGCTATGACGTGAATCGCTTTGATGGTGAACATACCATCGCGTTCAAGTTTGATAAATCGGGGATTTGCGATCGCGGCTACTGTACATCAGTCCCTGAACCCTCTGCTGGCTTGGGTTTAGCCGCCCTCGGTTTAATGGTTGGTGTCAATCATCTCCGCAAGCGTTACTCAGCTTGAAAACCCGGTGTCGTCAAGGTTAAAGCTATTGGCAGATAAGAGTGCGATGCCGGACGTATCGCGACTTCACCCATTTCTTAAATGCCCAACTTTTACATCTGTCAATAGCAAGGTTTGGGAGCAGGTTTTATGGCAACCTCAAGACGGATTTAAACCTTATCTATCGCTATAATTGAAGTAGTTAGTGCTGGAGTCAATACAGTCAGTATTCCGCAACTAACACCAACTATTTTCAGTCCAAGCACACCGTTTAATTTTCAGCGTGAGACGGAACAGAAAGCCAATCAACCCGCTCGGAATATTTGCCCATCTCGCCCGACTCTCCCCTGTGCAGAAAGACCCCGATAGATAAGAAGGGAACAGGGAATGGTGAGGAACGAACTATTACAGAATTAACCCCAATTTTCTGTAATTTTGGCTACATCTTTGTATTAAATTGCTCCGGACTCCTCTTGCTTACAATCTACTGAATACAGAGTTAGGGATTAATTTTGTAAAGATTTGTGACAAAATCCTGACTCTTTGCATAAAGGTGAGGAAGAAAACCAGAGTAATAATTAGAAACTCAATTCACTGTCAACCAATCCAGGAAACTTATGTGGAACATCATTTTCAGCGGATTAATCCTCTTTTACCTAGTCATGCTGCCGCTTTTCTTCACACGATGGCTAGGCTTTTTACAACGTGAGGAAAACCTCTCTCCCCAAAGCCGATTTCACTCGCTCATGTTCTTACTCATCGCCGCTCTTCTTTGGCCCCTAGTCGTACCCATCTCCTACCTAGAACTATTAGAGCGCCAAGAACAACTTCAGAATTTTTGAGCAACCGGAGTGTCCTGTCCATTTCTGACACCGCATCAATCACTATCTCAAGTTACCTGAACTGAAGGAACAAGTCCAATGACTGCATTTACCCTCAACCCCAACCGTTGCGATGAAGACTATATCTATCAGCCATCACTCTTCAATAATCAGATATTAATTTTCTCGCTTCATCCTTCAACCTATTCCATTTCTAAACGCTGCATCGATATTATGGGGTCTTTAATCGGACTTCTGATTTTAGGAATTCTTTTTTTCCCCATCGCCATTGCCATTAAACTCGATAGTCCCGGCGATATTTTCTATAGTCAAACCCGCCACGGACTTTACGGCAAACCCTTCAAAATTTGGAAATTTCGCTCAATGATTCCCCAAGCGGACATCCTCAAATCTAAAATTCCCAATCAAGTCCAAGGACACCTGTTTAAGAATGACAATGACCCCCGCATCACTCCTGTGGGGCGTTTTCTGCGCGGCACTAGCTTAGACGAATTTCCCCAATTTTGGAACGTTTTAATCGGAGACATGAGTTTAGTTGGCACTCGTCCGCCCACCGAAGATGAAGTGATCCATTACAACCTCCACCATTGGCAGCGATTAAACGTCAAACCAGGGATCACAGGCGAATGGCAAGTCAAGGGGCGATCGCAGGTACAGGATTTTGAGGCGGTGGTTGCTCTTGATTTAAATTATCAGAAACAATGGCATCCTGGGTATGATTTAGTGATTATTTGGAAAACAATTTCCGTTGTTTTTACCCGACTCGGTGCCTGCTAACGAAGAGAAGACAGAAGGTATTGTCATGCATTTAAATTGGGTATTAGTAGCGAGCAAGATGCAAAGCCTGCGGCATGGCTTCGCTAAACGCACTACAAGGATTGCGCCACTATTGATATTAAGGTTTAAATGCCGAACAGCTTATCACCTACTTACTTAGATGATGTAATAGCGAAGCATTTGGGTAATAGCTGAGGAGCAAAAACTCAGATTCTATGCCCATGTTTCGTTCTTCCCCGTAGGAAGTTGTAGGTTGGGTTGCAGCAACGAAACCCAACCTATCTTTTACTCAACTGATGCTCTAATCGGCACTGGCTACCAAGCCATTGCCACTACCAACATATTTAATCACTTCAACGCCATTTTGTTCCAAAATCACCAGCGGTTCCTTATTTGTACCTAATTCAATACGCTTAACCAAAACTGCGCCATTCAACAAAGAATCCCCCGCCCGCACATAGCGGCTGGTTGTCTTCGCTGACGCCTTGACAATTGCATTCCATTGTCCCTCAAGTTGCATCACACCACTCACTTTTACCGCATCAGCCAGTTCAGTAGAAGGGGCGGGCGGTTCCTCAATAACGGTTGTCTCGCTAGGCGCTGGAGACGGTTGAGGCTTGGGTGTTTGAGTTTTAGGGGCTGGGGTTTCAGGTGATTTTTTGTTCGCGGCGGGAGTGGGAGAGGATTTAGTCGGAGAGGGTTGGCGTTTAGGTTCCAAAGTTGGGGAAGGTTGAGTTTTGGCTGGAGTTTCAGACGCTTTTGGCTGTGAGGGTTGCGTTTTAGCTGGTTGGGGCTGAGTCGGTGGAGTTGTGCTTTTGGGAGTAGACTGTTGATTCGGTGCAACCTTAACCGTACTAAACGGATCTTGACGCGCTTTCGCAACAGGTATCTCAATCAATCGGCTCGACGGAATCAGTCCGGCTGGCGGTGGAGGAACTAGGGTTTTGCTTTGATTATTGGCAGTTTCAGCTTCAGGTTGTGTCGGGGCTGTAGCTACAGACGATTCAGGTTGTGGGGTTTGACTGATTTGGTTATTTTGACGGGTGCAGCTACTGACGAGCAGAGCAACTAGACCTAAACCAGCGATCCACCGCAGCTTATTCATGGCGATTACCTGAGTTCTCTTTCTTTAGAATAGCCTTTCTGGAGATGGAAATCTCTTGCTTACAGCTTAAGCGATCGCACTCACCTTAGGGTATTATTTGGCGATATCTCGGCTATAAACCAACCAAATCAGCATCAACGCCCCTATTATCAGATCCTGTGAGATAGCCTACGTCAATAGCTCCAGAATGGCTGGAGTTGGAGAACTCTTGAGGTGTGGCTTTGTTCTCAGCTTGAGTTTTCTGGTGACTGGGTAAACCACTTTGGAGTTCGAGAGCGATCGCGATCCACTCCGATAGAGAAACACCAACACTGTCAGCTTGTCGCTTCAAGGCTGCATATACTTCATCACTCAGTTCTAGCTTGACAACTTGACTCACGGCTATGTCCCTCAACGATTGCTATGTAACCCTAGAGTAACATTTCCAAAAACTTCATGGCTTGGATTGATACCCAGCTTTTGCTATCTGAAATTTTTCCTAGACGGCGTTTAAATTTAGTGGTAGTTGCAAGGTGGTAATTTGGGTAACTTGCTCTGTTGGGTTTCGGCGAGTCAACCCAATAGAACCTCGTGCTACGGGTTTTCTACCGAGAATACGAATCATTCATTGTAGTTATTGCTGAACTTATTTCAACGTCTTGATTTACGCATAAATATAAAGTCTAAACAGTTTACTGGATAAAAAAAATTAGTCGGTTTTAACCGACTTGAGCTATAAGCCAAGAACTTGAGTTCTTGGCGGCGGGTAACATGGGCTTACTCAAGCTTGAAACTGCGACAACAACCAAGCACTCACCTTACCATGATTCATTTGCCGACTACGCCGCAATGCTTCTTCCAATAGGGCAATCTCTAAACCAGGAAACACCTGGGATTGGTAAATTCGCCGACTCCCGCCATTTTGAATTTCAAAGGCGATAACCTGAACATTTTTTACATCAATAATCCAATACTCCCGAACTCCCAACGATTCGTAGAGGAGACGTTTCTCTCCTTTGTCATCGGCTAAAGAAGAATAGGCAACTTCAATAACTAAATCCGGGGGTGGGTAGGTATCGAGATTAATGATCGTCGCTTCCCAAGGTACTGTTTCCGCCTTATCACCGACATAAAACGAGACATCCGGTTGGGCTTCCTCACAGCCTGTCTTACGATACGTGCAGTTATCATGACCATCAATGTCAATGTCTCGAATACTGGCAAAGAGGGCAATCGCAGCAATAACAATGAAATGGTCGCGGGAATGGGGGTTACCAAGTGGAGACATCTCTAGCCTCATGCATCCGTTATAATAATAGCCTTTCGCTTTTTCATAAGCTGGATCACTGATTGCCTCAAGGTATTCGTCCCAAGTCACCTTGACCCAGGTATCGGTTGGTAGTTTGGCTTGCAGTTGACTCATGACGACCTTGCTGATGGCTAGCGATCGCTAATATTGTAGCTAAATCCCAAAATCCCCGACTTCTTCAAGAAATCGGGGATCTCATCTAATTCACGTTATGTGTAACAATCCTGTATTACTTACCTCCAGCCACAGCTTTTCGATAGTCTTTAAACGACTGATAGCACTCTTGTTGATTATAGAGGTGACATTGGTCGGTAATCTGTTTCATCAACGACCAAGAAAAACGGCATTCACGCAATTCATCCCCCCAATTTTCCTTGAGAATCCGATGCGCTAACCGCAAATTATAGGACGGAATTGCACTGGAAATGTGATGGGGAATGTGAACATTAATATCGTGGCAGAGAAACTCGACCCAACGGGGATAATCACAGTGAACCGAACCAAATAGTTGAGCCTTCGCCTCATTCCACTCCGGTTCTGGGGTAAAGGGAATATCGGGTGCTGTGTGGTGAACAATGGTAAACGTACTCATCCAGAAATGGTAAACAACCCAGGGAAGTAGCCAGAATTTGATAACTCCCCACACACCTACTGTGGCAAAGAGTAAAGGAAATGCAACAGCAGCAAAACCGATAACCCACAACGCGGAAAACTTGACTTGAGAACGCTGTTTCCCCTGGAAATTCCCCCAGTTAAAATGCAGTAATGCCCAGTGGAACATCGAACCAATCCACCACAATCGACCTCGTGTTAGTTGGTAAAACCACTTAACTAAAACCGAGTGGCTGACATAATACTCTACGGTAAACGGTTCCCATGCATTATCTTCCCCAAGCTTATTTGTGTGGGCATGATGGTGGTTATGGAGAATGCGCCAGCTATGAAAGGGATAAAGTAAAGGTAAAAATGCCAGGTGTCCCACCCAATCATTCACCCAACGGCGATTGGCAAAGGAACGATGACCACAATCATGACCGATAACAAAAAAGCCAGTCAATGCTGTACCCGTGAAAATCCATAATAGCGGTAAACAAAACCAGGGTGCGATCGCTAAACCCCCATAGCCTAGACCCACCATTAAAATATTTACCAGAACCACTGTCCAGGCTTTGCGACGGTTTTTCTCAAACACTTCACGCGGTAACGTTCGCAAAATGTCTTTTAGCCGTAAGGTAGTCGTCACCCTTGTGATCGAGTAAGCGGAATTTTGTTCTTTGATTGTCGATATAGTCATGAAAGAATTTAATACATGAGATGTTGGTAAATTGCGAATAATCAGGCAAAAAAATCCTGCTCAGCCGTCTATTACTGGCAGATAGAAGGGTATCTCCTTGTGCTTATCCGTCAGAGTTGACAAAACTCAGCACCCCGAAACTGAGTTCTGGGGTGCAAAAACAGCATCAATCAAACCAAACACTACTGTTCCCCTTAATTATTGGCGTCGGATTGAGCCGTAGCCAACCGTTGTTTTTGGAGGATTTGGAGCTGCTGCAATAGTGAATCTACTTCTGCTTGCAAATGTAGATACTTGACTTGCTGATCAGCCTGGTAAATCGACTTCATCAATTTTATCAGGCGTTGGTCACTCGTGTTGCTTACCATCCCGCGATCGCTCTCGGTTGCAGCTTCCCGATTCGGGTTTGGTGGACAGACTACACTAGATGAACGATTTAGCATTCGTTAAATAGTTATTTTTACTTACTCACACCACAGGCTATTGTATCTTGAACATCAAGTTTTGTTGCATCATATAGGTCAATTTTATGACTGGCTGAGTCATTCATTATGAAAGCCAACGGACTTGATAAGCTGGAACCCCCATCTGTCAAGTGTTTTCCTCTCGCTCTTGCAAATAACGTTAGCCCGGATGGGAAGCACCATTGTAGAGACGTTGCATGCAACGTCTGGAACATAAATGATGTGTCCTAACCGCTATGGCGGTTGCTATAACTCCTAGTTAAACTCCCTGTTGATTGTCTTGACGCTGGGCGATGACGGCGTAGAAGGGATCACCCCCGCCAACCCCTAGCATCTGGAACAAACTGGGAACTGGCGAAGAACGGGCAATCACTTCGGGAGTACCAAATCCGGGTACAGATTGAAAATAACGCTTGACAAGTTGCACACGACTGGCTTCAGTTCCGTCTCGCCATGCCGCGATCGCTTTTTGGAAGAACATACGATTGGAAAAGCTGATAATGGCGATACCCCCGGGTTTGAGAATGCGGTGAATCTCCTGAAACACAGCATCAGGGTATTGTAGGTACTGAATCGAGACACAGTTGAGAACCGCATCAAACTCTTGATCTGGCAACGGTAACTGAGGATTTTTATTCAGATTGTGGACAAAGTAATGGTTTAAGTGGGGATTGCGTGCTAGTTCCTGTTCATTCATCCCGTGTCCCTCAACATGGGCAAATTCCATATCATCGGGCAAGTGGGATACATGACTACTCATCATATCCAGGATGCGAGTATGGGGTTTCAGGCGTTCTCTATAGAGTTGAGTGAGTTGATCCAGAAACCCAGCATCAACATGGGTAACAAAGCGAGGGAAGGAGTAAAACAGGGTATCCTCGGTATCGTCTAGTTTCGTCCGTTGGTTGGATTGCAGCAGCATAGTCGTTAGCGGAAAATAGGATGCTATCTCTTAGTTTAAGAAAAATTACGGAATGTAAAGGATACGCATCCCATGACTGTTTACGGTTGTGACCCGATCGCCTTTGAGGGAATTACAGGTCAGCGTTATTGGTTCCACGAACCGTTTCACCTTACGGGAATTAGCGATATCGACGAACGGCTGAGTAGTTTCCCCGTGGCTGTCTTTTTGCCACAGGATCGACCTGGCGATCAGACACCGTTGGTGATTGGTATTCAAGGGATGTGTGCGCCTTATGGCTGGAATGCCTTTATTGTGCCAACGCTGACCCAGATGGGGATTGCTGTGGCATTATTTGACACCCCTCTAGCAGGTGAACGCAGTTTCATGCGGACGTTTTCCGGGGTGGCGCAGGTTGAAATTAAACCGCTTCTGGATCGTGGTATTTGCTTTGATACTCAACTGATGCTGCGGATGTTCAGTGTCACAGCGCGGGATATTGGCTTAGTGCGGAATTTCTGTCGCGATCGCTATCATCTCACTGATCCTCGGTTGGCGCTATTTGGCGTTAGTATGGGGGTTTTATTTAGTGCATTTGCCTTTACTACAGATGGAATGGGAGAACGATTACTGGGTGCGATCGGTCATGCTAACCTGCAAACCTTTGCCAAAAGCTGGGGGGGCTTTATTTTGCCAGAATTGGCTGCATCGCCTCTAGGTGGGTTAGCAGAAGCGTTGCTGGGCAAATTTCAACCGGATCTCCAGAGTTTGGTTCCCCTCTTGCGAGTCGCTAATTCTCTCAAACATCCCGATGAGTTTGGTCAGGCTTGTAACCCGATGACGTATGCGGATCGGGTAGACTCTCATCGTCGGATTCGCTTTTTGGTCGGGAAGCGCGATCGCATGGTTAATGTCGCCGATGCTAAGGCTTGTGCCAAGCGATTTCCGAATAGTGATTGTTATGTCGTTCCGGGTATGGGTCACGGGACAAACGATTTCGGTTCTACGTTTACCGATCATATTCGCTATTTTCTGGTGACTCAGTTAGCAGATTGGCGAGGTTAATGGGTAATATTAAGTGGGTGGACACAATTAAAGTTAACGGTTGAGATTAGGGAACAGGCAACAGTAAGGGTTTGAGGGTGATTTACTTGCACTTAATGCAGCACCGTTTTCTTTTGTCCGACTACTTATGTTCTGTGGAATACAGTTTTGTGACAATAAGAAACAGGTTGGGCTACGGCAATGTCTATCCGTGTAAACTTAATGCTGCAACCTTTACTTAATAAGAGATCCCCCCTAGCCCCCCTTAAAAAGGGGGGGACAATAAATTACATCAAATCTGGTTAAAAAGCCTCACTAAAAACGGCTAAAACACACTTTGTCAAGTAAGCTGTTCGGCATTTAAACCTTAATGTCAATAATGGCGAAAGCTTTGTAGTGCGTTTAGCGAAGCCATGCCGCAGGCTTTAGCGAAGCCATGCCACAGGCTTTGCATCTTGCTCGCTACCAATACCCAATTTAAATGCATGACAGCTTAACAGCATCTGTGTATAGCAACCGCCACAACGGTTAGGACACTAAACTTGCCTCAAAAAAATACACGGCATTCATTTTATGTCCTAATGACCCTGGCGACTGCTATACAATCAACCGGATTTGATAGTATTCAAAGTCCCCCTTTTTAAGGGGGATTTAGGGGGATCTAAACGTTGAGCTTCCCCTGCTTCCCCTGCTCTCTTCCCCCACCACAAGACTTATTCAGCAGCCCCTAATTGATTCCCCATTCCCCGTTCCCTCTTTCAACCCCTACTTACAGTAGACTCAATCTCAGCCAACTGCCGCTGAAGTGTACCTGTAGTTAACAAAGACTCCGCCTTGCTTAATCCATCCTCTAACATAGGGCAAACCCCACACCGCCAAAGATAAAACCCACCATTCCAAATCACAGATTTTTGAAATTCTGAAGATTTTCCAGCTAAAACATCCTTAATTTGTGCCAATAATTGTTCCTTTGACTCTAAAGGAACCTCCTTCCCTTCAAAACCATAATCCCTAGGGTGAAGTTTCAGGCGTTGGTAGGGTTCGCTGTCTCCAGGTTTATGTGTCGAAATAATCACCGTCCGTTCACGAGGCAAATCGCAACTTCCCTCTAACCCCTTGATTAAGGTGTAATTGTTGACACCTCGTAATCCTAATGTTCCCTGCATAAATTCTTCCGTGGGGGGATGGACAAACCCAGCCACGAGATGCACATTCCCCGCATAAGGAAGCCAAATTAATTCAATCGTGGCAAAGGGGGGACGCTTGCCAATCTGATCCCGATAATTCACTAAACTTTGAGTCGCCGGAAAATGGTTAGGGGTGTAGATAAACCCAAAGCGAGTTGTGTCTAAAGCCTGATGCACTTGGGTAAGACTCAATCGGGTAAAATCGATGCCCAATCCTTGCCATATTTCCACCAGGGGAATGCCATATTTTGTTGCCATACAGTCGCCGCCATGTTGGATTACCGGAACCCCGGAAGCCGCCAGCATTAGCGCCGTTAATAGAGTAACTGGGGCGGTTCGCGATCGCCCGTCGTAAGGTGTCCCCATTACTGTGACTATCGGATCACCGGATAACCGAGGCAATGTACAACCCAATTTATCATACGCATCCAACATTCCCGCAAGTTCCTCACTCGTGGGGCGCTTAATTCTATGGGCAATTAAAAACGCCCCAATTTGAGCCGGCGTCGCGTCTTCATTCAGGATCATTTCTGTGGCGTTGGCGGCTTCTTCACGAGTTAAATCTTTGTGAGTATGGCTACCACTGCCCACTTTCTTTAGCAGTTCTCTGAAAATAATACTCATAATGGGGGATGAAAAATAGGACGATGGGACTATGACGATAACGGTTTAGGACGATAGCAGATTGAGAGAACACCGTTCGTGAATCCTGAACAAAGATGCAACGACTTCGCCATTGAGTGAACGCTGTGAGGATTAGTTAACAAATCTACAATTAATTTTTATGTATTATTTGATACAGATATTAATTTTAGTATATTCTGATACAAGATAGAGAATCGAGAATCAGACGGCACAGATATGCAAAATCCACAACCGCAACCCCCTCCAGCCAACCTCTCGGCTAGTGCAATTTTTCGCTATCTGCAACCAGGAATGTGGCTGAGATTAGAGGAACTCCCCAATCCATTTGCCCACTATGAGGCGTTGATACTTTCCCAAGTCTCGGATCATGAATGGCTGACTTGGATTCCGGAACATGGAGAATATCTGTTAGTGCTGTAGCCACTTCCAGCGAAAGGATAGCCTCCTCTAGCTAAGTTGTTCAGCCAATATCACCTCCATACAATGCTCAAACGTATAGAAAATTTGGAGTTTTGGTAATGATCAAGACTAAGCTTTCCCCCTGCGAGAGTTTACTCTATCACTGGATTCGGTTTCATACTAGAACCAATCATAAAGTAAATTTTAACTGGCATGACTTTCAGGCTTGGACAGCAGAATTCCTTGAACATTCAGTTAGCTTGAGCGAAGTTTACGCCGCGCTTACAGAGCTACATAAGCTGAAATTAATTACTGTCCAAGGCACCGAAGTTGCCCTAAATACCCCCCCAAGTCGTACACCATTAGAACTTTCACCATTACCCCATAAATTATTAACCACCAACCGAAAACCTAAGCTTTTTTCCTGGGGTTCCCTGATGACGTTAATCTTTTTAGTCTTGTGGTTAGGCTCAGGCGTTATGTATTTTAAGTTGTATTCAGGAGACTCAAATCATTATACCAATCCTTATCAATTTTTGGGCGAAAAAATAAAATAATTGGGTTGACTTATTTAGTCAATCGGAGACAGAGCGAAACCAGGATGAAGAGTGAAACAGGGTTATCCGAATGTAGTGTCGTGGCACACCTTAATTGGTGGATTAGCATTGTAGGGGCGCATGGCGTGCGCCCGGTTAAACGTCAAATCTATTCCACAATTTTAGCTGTGTCAGTCCAGTAGGGGCGGGTTTCACTACTATCTTTTTTGACTTCACCCGAATTTCACTAAACCCGCCCCAACCCAATGTGAGAACTATAGGACAAACCAATGACACAAGACAAACGCCTTAAGCATCAATCACCACTTGTCCGTCAGGTAAAGCACAACAAGTCAAAACCATGCCTTCCTCTAAATCTGCCACAGCATCATACTCTTCCTCATACTTCACTTGACCTTTTAATAACTTCTTAGCACAAGTCCCGCAAGTACCAGCACGACAACTACTGTCGATTTCAATGCCTTGGCTTTCAGCCATGTCCAGGATAAATTCCTGAGAATTGCCGTCAACCTGTTTCCAAGATTCCGCGAAAAATAGCTTTGTTTGAGCTTGATTGCCGTTCGTTTCTGTCTCAGATGAAGGTTGAGTATCCTCTGGAACATTCTCCTGAATTTCTGGCTCCGGTTCTATAACCACTCCATCCTTAACTTTAGCATCAAAGTTTTCAATTAATAGATTCCGCAGAATCGGTTTTAGATCATCGCAGGCAATTCCTTTTTCCAATACGTCTCCGAGTTTAGCATCTTTGCCGACTTTTCCCCCAGTATAAAGATTCACCCCTTCGACAGGTGTGCCATCTTTACGAACTTTCGTACCCATTAAGCCAATATCAGCAACTTGAGGTTGTCCACAGGAGTTGGGACATCCAGTCCAGTGTATCCGAACTCGTTCGGGAATGTCTAATTCTTGATCCAGTTCTTGTGCTAATTTTAATGCCCGTTGTTTGGTTTCTATGATGGCAAAATTGCAATAGCGATTCCCCGTACAAGACACCAATGAACGGGTAAGCGTAGAGGGATGAATCGGAAACTGCTGGAGTAACGGTTCACTCAGAAACGCTTCGATTTTTTCATTGGCAATGTAGGGAATAATTAAATTTTGTTCAACGGTTAAGCGAATTTCACCATTGCCATAAACATCAGCTAATCGGGCTAACTCAAACATGGTGTCGGCTGACAAGCGCCCCACAGGAACCAGTAAGCCCACATAACTGTATCCTGGTTGCTTTTGCGGATAAACCCCAATGTAATCTTTTTTCTCTTGGGTAATCTCATCCTCAGGCGCAGCCGGGAGAATTTCTTTCTCATAAGTTTTTTCAACTTCCGCCCGGAATTTTTCTACGCCCCATTTATCAATTAACCACATCATCCGGGCTTTTTGGCGGCTTTTTCTTAATCCCTCTTTTAATCCGTTCTGAGTATAAACGGTGAGAATCGCACCACTCAAGTTAATCACATCTGCTTCATTTGCCGGAACCCATGCATTTAAGGGAATCGCTTCCACACAACGCTGGGCTGATAAATAACCGCCGACTAAAACATTAAAACCTAATTCTCCATCCCGATAGGCAGGGACAAAGGCAATATCATTAATTTCAGCATGAATGGAGTTATCCCGCCCTCCTTCAATGGCAATATTGAATTTACGCGGAAGATTAGTAAACGCATAATTGCCTTCCCCGTTATTGGTAATCATGTCCTGCAATTTTTGCACCATGTCACGGGTGTCAATGATTTCGTCCGCATCAATTCCGGCGACGGGTGATCCGGTTAAATTCCGCACATTATCCATTCCCGTCTGCACACTGGTCATATTAATAGATTGCAGTTGACGGAAAATGTCTGGAATATCTTCTAAACGGACGCCTCGCAGTTGAATATTTTGGCGAGTAGTAATATCGGCGCTACCATCATCACCATAACGCTGCACAATACTGGCGAGAACCCGCATTTTCTCACTGTCCAGATAACCATTGGGTGTGCGTAAGCGCAACATGAATTTGCCAGGAGTGACTGGACGAAAAAAGACACCTAACCACTTGAGGCGAAGTTCTAAGTCGGTTTTATCAACGTTTTCCCAGCCAAGTTCGATTAAGCTTTCCAGTTCATGTTTAATGTCTAGCCCATCTTTCTCTGCTTTGGCTTTTTCCACTTTGTTTATTTTTTTGGATACGTCTTTTGTTGTAGTCATAGCGCTATTTTGATGAATTTTTACGGTTTTCGGTTCTACTAAAATTTCCCCTCTTAATTTCAGTAAGGTAAGCAAGGTTAAAGTAGTGAATTGTATATTTGGATACGTTTTTAAGTTGAGTTTGAACAAAATGCATCATATAAATGCAATTTGTGAATTAAATGTTTATAAATCCTAGATTCTATGAAACGATAGGAAGAGTGAGGCTGAAGTGGCACACCATTCAGTCTGGGTAACGATGCAATTGATCAAACAATGGACAAACTTCTTAAACAAGCCACAGTTGCCACAGAGCAAGGGGATTGGTTGTCAGTCACTCAATGTTTGCAGCAATTACCGTTGGATGAGTGCAGCCGAAATCATTCCAGTCAAGAAACAAAGGAATTGCCCCTAGGATTGGCGATGGCGTTAACGGTTTTGGAACAGGGAGATTTTCAGGCGCGTTGGGATATTGCCAAGGTTTTGCCACAATGGGGAGAGAGTATTGTAATACCGTTGATCGAGATTCTGGAAGATGAGGAGGCGGATTTAGAGCAACGGTGGTTTGCGGGGCGGATTTTGGGTGGATTTAATACGCCTGACGTGATTCGGACATTGGTGAAATTACTCGATCACAGTGAAGATGAAGAGTTAAGTGCGATCGCATCTAGTGCATTAGCCGCGATTGGACATCCTGCGGTTGAGGCGTTGACTGATTTGTTGGTGAAACCGGAATCTCGTCTTTTCGCCAGTCGCGCCTTAGCGCAGATGCATTGTGCAGAGGTGATTAATCCCTTATTAAGTGTCGTCCATGATCCCGATGTACAGGTGCGCGTCACCGCCATTGCTGCCCTGAGTCGTTTCCATGACGATCGCATTGTACCCGTTTTCTTGGTGGCATTAAAGGATTATGCAGCATCGGTTCGCAAGGAAGCGGTGATCGGGTTAGGCTTAAGCGCCTCCTCACAAACAGATCTCGATACATTAATCTATCTGCAACCCCTGCTGTATGATCTGAACTTAGACGTCTGTCAGCAAGCCGCGATCGCGATCGGTAGAATCGGTACAGATCAAGCAACTGAGGCGTTATTTCCAGTTGTGCGATCGCCTTTAACTCCCGTTCCCCTACAAATTACCGTCATTCAGGTATTGGCGCGGATAGAAACGGCGACTGCATTGGAGTATTTACACCAAGCATTACCCGCCATAGCCGAAGACTCCATCTTAGAAATTGTGCGCGTTTTTGGGCGGATTGAAACCCCAAATCTGAAACACCAAGGCGCTAAAATCTTGCTAGATTTCTTCCAGTCTGGACATCCCAGTGTTGATACAATGGTGATTAAACAAGCATTAGCCTACAGTTGGGGACAATTAGGAATCCGCGACGCCATGAGTGCTTTAACCCAACTTCAGAATGATCCTCAATTGAGTGTCAGATTACACGCTAATGCGGCAATTCAACAACTCCAGTAAACGTTTCCAAATCTTCTATCCAAAGTAGTATGATCGCCATCTAATCCTCCTGTGATCTTCTCTTCTCATCCTCTGTCCTATGATGAAGGGCGGGTTTTGTTGAAAGGTTATCGATAAGTACCAAAATTAAACGGCTAAACCCGCCCCTAAAATTAGACCCTTTGACTACGCTCAGAGCATGCTTTGTAGAGGCGTTGGGTTTCATTCTTCGACCCAACCTATTAGCTAGAGTCGCGGATCAGACTCCGGTGGATGCCAACCTGCTATAACTTGCGTTTGGGGGTCAAGACCCGATGTAAAGTTATAATGACGCTCATTGATAAATATTACCGAATTCGCTCATTTTCATGCCGGAGGACATTAGGGCGGAGGGTTGAACCATGAGTTGAGGTGTCATTGGGCTACCACGATTATCAATTGCTCTTTATCCTACTATTTTAGATGGGTCACGCTAGGAAAATCGCTACCGTAATCCCTGTTCAATTAGCAGCGTATTCAGCCAAGCCGCTTAGGAATCGCATCTGGTAAATTAAAGGCATAAAGCTGGGCATGAGGTCTTAACTCGCTGCGACTAATCAGAATCCGATAGTCTTTTAACTGAGCTACCCCTTGCATCGGCATCGCTTTTCCACTGCGAAGTAAATCAATTTCTACCAAGTGGGTGGAACAGGTTAAAATTTTCTGGCGTTTGCGTAGATATGCTTCCCTCCCCTCACCTGCTCGTTTATTCTTGGGTGAAAGTAGTTCAATTGTGGTGACAACTTTTCCCGTTTTAGTGTCTCGAATCTCTAAATAGCGTTCTTCTACCTCCTCCGCCAAGGGAATCGTTACGGTTTGCGGTTGATCAGGCTTCGATAAGGTAGCAGTAGCCCTGTTGCGCGTGGCGAATTCTGGAGACGCCTCTACCTCTGAACAGACAACGGAAACATCGGGAATACCAATCAGGATAGTATCCTCAGGAGTGCTACTGTAGACACGCTTTTCAATTGCCACATAATAGTTAGGAAGTAACGGGGGTGCAATCTCATCCGCGATCGCGACAATTAGACGGCTATGCACCTCAGACCATAATTCTGGATTCTCCAGATAGGGATTCATGCCAGGAAATGGAGACGTCATATCGCTAATTGTTGCAGGGTGAGTAGCTGTAATCTAAATATTTGTATACTGACTACTATAATATCATCAAAAACTGAAAAGTGTCAGTCCACTACGGTGTATCAAGTTTCTACTGCCGCAGCTACGAATCGGCGAAGACAGTGCAACTACGAACCGGGTTTCCTGTACCCATTCGGTCGAGTAAACCGTACTCTTTGATGACTCCAACATTTTAGGACGGTAATCATTAGTAAATTAGTCGTTAAAACCGAATTGGCAGTGTTGTTTGTTTGCCTACTATGGGAATCAAGGGATAGATGGTAATGCTCCATTCCGTTACCAGCCCGGATTCAGCATACGAATGTGAAAGCTGAGTACAAAGATGGTATTTTGAATCTGACGTTGCCTAAGACGGAACAAGAAAAGAACAAAGTGGTCAAAGTTCAGCTTGAACCAACCGCTTAAGGGATCTTTCACCATTCTAAATTAACCGCCCGACGCCCGACGCCCGATGCCCGGAGTTCAAACTCCGGGCTAAAAGCTTAAGTCAGCTAAAGCTGACTGGATTGAGTGAGGTACTCCAGATCCCCCTCCCGTCCCCCTTCAAAAGGGGGAAGCCAAAGGATGCTTCGCTTTTTTTGCACGGGGATGCGAGGGGGATCGACAATCTACCGCATAGCAGAGCAAACTGCTGTATTCTCAAGCCTACCCAAAAATCGGTTGTATATTTTTGGAGCTAACCGATTTACTTCTCCTCAAAATGTATCCGTTCTTTTCCTGTATAAATATTAAATCGTTTTCCGCGCAAAAATCCGACTAAGGTGATGCCAAACTCTTTGGCTAACGCAACCGCTAAACTGCTGGGTGCAGATACCGCACAAACAATCGGGACACTGGCGGTTAGACATTTCTGTACTATCTCAAAGCTAGAACGTCCACTCACCAGCACAATTGGGTTGGTTAAAGGTAATTGATTACTCAAAAAAGCAGCACCAATTAATTTATCCAAGGCGTTGTGGCGTCCCACATCTTCTCGTACTGAGAGTAATTTTCCTTGGGTGTCGAATAAGGCGGCGGCGTGTAATCCTCCGGTACTTGAGAAAATCCGCTGGGCGGTGTGTAATTGTTCGGGTAAACTATAAATAATATCTGGACTAACGGTTAATCCGGCTGAGATAATTGAACATCCCCGTAAATGTAGGGCTTCTAGACTGGCTTTCCCACAAACTCCACAGGCGCTGGTGGTAAAAAAGTGGCGTTCTAAGGGTTGTAAATTAACCGATAATCCGGGTCGAAGTTTTACATTAACAATGTTGTAACGTTGTTCCCCATCGACATCCGGATCAACACAATAACTAATCTGCTGAATATCATCGCGATCGCGAACCACTCCTTCAGAGTACAAAAACCCCGCCGCCAGTTCAAAATCCGCCCCTGGTGTTCGCATCGTCACCGCTACGGTTTGCGGGGGAGAGACGAGGCGAATCTCCAAGGGTTCTTCCGTCGCCACCTGATCCTGGCGCGATCGCACGTTACTTGAGAACCCCCATATTGAAACTGATCTCCCGCTTCTTTGAGATGTTGAATCCCCGCATATTGGGGAATGATTTGGGCAATTTCTTGGCGAATCGCGGCGGTTCCTTCAAACTTTAACGGCGCGTTTCCGTCATTTCCTGCGGCTAAATCGGGACGAACTCTCCGTGCCAATTCCATGAATACTTCCCATTCTGGACGCGCTTCGCCAATGCGATTTCCCTGAACTTCGGGACTGAAAATAACCCGTCGTTCTGTCGTGGTTTCGGTTACGCCTCCTGGCACTTCATACCGAGTGGTGGCGGGGAGTAGAATTACCGTATCCGCCGGATCAACTAACATTTGGCTAGAACAAATAATATCCTGATGCACCCGCAGGGGAACGCGCTTTAATGCCGTTTCCACATAATCGGGTTCGGGTAGCACTTCTAGGAAATTTCCCCCCACGGAAAAAAGGACATCCAACTCTCCCGCATAAGCCGCCTGAATCATTTCTGATGCGGTTAATCCTGGGGAGGTTGGTACATCAAATCCCCATTTTTTACTCAACTGTGCTGCATTTTCTCTTGTAATCGGCTTCCCTCCAGGGAGTACCGTGGCGTAGCATCCCATCTCCGCCCCCCCTTGTACTCCAGAATGTCCGCGAATCGGCATCAAGCCACAGCCTTCTCTGCCGACAAAGCCTTTCGTTAGTGCTAGATTAATTAGCGATCGCACGTTATCTTCGCCACATTCATGCTGGGTAATCCCCATACTCCAGACAAAGACAGCCTTGTTCGCCTCGGCTATCATCTGGGCAAATTCATACATCTGATCACGAGATGCGCCAGATAGCCGTTCGAGTTCCTCCCAGGATTGGCAGTCTAGGCTGGCTTTTAAGTCCTCAAAGTTGCGCGTATAGGTGTTGATAAACGAGTGATCAACCCAATTATTGGCGATTAAATGTTTCAGTGTACCATTAATAAACGCCATATCCCCACCCATATTCACCAGGAAAAAGTCTTCGGCGAATTTTGTGCCAAATAAAGCACTTTCGGGAATCGACGGCACCCAATAGCGTTCCATCCCCGGTTCCTGGTAGGTATTAATTACGACTATTTTTGTTCCCGCCTTTTTTGCCCAGTGGAGATACTTCACGGTGACGGGTTGGTTATTTGCCACATTCGACCCAATGAAGACTAATAAATCTGTCCCTATCCAGTCTTTATAGGAACAAGTTGTAGCGGCTACCCCTAAGGCGTTTTTCAATCCCGCTGTACTCGGAGAATGACAAATTCGCGCCGCATTATCAATATTATTGGTTAAAGCGGGCATTGTATTCATCCGCAGCAGTCGCAACCGGACATTACAAACATGAATCCCCTCTAATGTCCAGTCTTTCATCCCCGTGGTGCCTAACGCACAACCGTCGCAGACGCCTTGGTTGAGGATATCCCAGGCGTAGGGAAGTTGATCCCGATTTTCCCAGATGGCGCGAAATACTTCCCAGTAATTGTTCGGGTATTGTTCGCCGATACCGAAGGGTTTCCAGGTTGCCCAGTGTTCAGGCGTCCAGCGCTTTTTAGGTTGAGGTAACATGATTTGGAGTGGTGCTAATGCTTGCGATTCTTTAACGCTACCATTTTCCTATTCTAATCCGATAGTTTGGTTCGGTCTATCGCCTTTCCACTCGATCATCAAACCTAATGCTAAGTAGGTCGGTGTCAATAAAGCTATCTATATTAATTTCTGTAAATAAACCTAAAACTCTTACAAATGACAAATGACAATCTTCACCGTTCACGTTAATTATGTCCACCTACTTAGGGTCAAATGTCCAGCAATCCATACCGTTTCTGAAGTTGCAGCAATTTTAGTCGGGCTTCCCCTGCATTATCGGCTAAATCAGCAAACTCTAAAAACCGTTTCAACTCTTTTTTGAGCAAATTCCGTTCCACCTCTAACGTTTCACGTCCTAAATCTGGAGGGAGAACAATCATATCAAATAAAGTTGCCCGTTCCTTATCAGGATGCGGGCGCAAAATTCGCCCCCGCCGTTGAATAAACTGGCGGGGATTTCCACTACTAGCAAGAATAACAGCCGTTTGAATCGCTGGAATATCTACCCCTTCATCAAGACAGCGAATCGCCACCAATCCTTGTAATTTCCCGGTTTCAAATTGATGACGTAATTCCTCTCGTTCGGCTAAAGGCGTGTCTGCTGTATAGGTGTTAATCCGATATCCAAGTTCACTTCCTAATAACCGGGTTACGGCTGCTAATTGACGAGTGGTTTCCTGACTTACACTGCCTTCAACTGAACCATCTCCACAATAAAATAACGTGTGATAGGTCTCTAATCGTTCTGCCATTAACTGTTGCAATGCGGTTAACTTGTTAGCCGCTGATCCAATTAAACGAGCGCGTTGCATTAATAAGGCAGTTACAGTATCATTATTCTGGATATCGATCCCTTCATTATTCATTAGCGCCCAGCCAATGCGTTTCGTGAATTTGGCATAAGCGATTGATTCAGTTTCAGTTAATTCCACTAATATTGGATAGTAGAGATAGTGAACTAATGCCCCTTGGTGAATCGCATCCGCTAAAGTCAGTTCAGGTTGCAAAACTGAGCCAAAATAGTTGAATAAGCCGTGGGTTCCTTCCTCATCAAAATAGCGTTCTGGTGTCGCGGATAGGGCAAGACGTAAGCCAATGTTGCGCGGTAAACTCTCTTCTAAGCGTCGAGACCCTAGGTTATGGGCTTCATCACCAACAATTAAGGTTTTGGGGGGAAGGTATTTGAGTTGAGATTGTAACCCTTCTGTGATCAATGTGGCGTTGGTGGTGATAATTGTCAGAAAAGATTGATTGCCTGATTGTAAGTTATAAAGGGCAGTAGATAGTTGATTTTGCCAATGGCGTACACTTTCAAATGCCAGAATCGGTTCTAAATTAAACGTCTGACATTCTCGCGCCCATTGGGTAACTAGATGACGATAGGGACAAACAACCAGTAAGACTTGTAAGCCGATTTGGTGATAGAGTTGGGTTGCGATCGCGAGGGCGGTAATTGTCTTGCCACTCCCTGTCGCCATCTTCAGCGTACCGCGTCCCTGATTGCTAAACCAGTTGGTTATCGCTTGTTGCTGGTAGGAACGCAGATGCAGTGATCGGGGTATCCGGGGACAACCTGGTGATATCATGTCCGGTTTTTGATGGCAGATGGCAGAGGGAGAGCAGGGGGAGCCATGTAGAGACGTAGCATGCTACGTCTGGAAGATGAGGGCGGGTTTTGAACCAACGTTATCATCAATAGCTGGCGCGAAGTCCCTAAACCCGCCCCGACAAATCAGGTTCCCTTGAAGGAAGCGAAGGGTCAACACTCAACCCTAAAAAATTTCCCAAGCCTTTCCGCGATACCCAAAATTAAATGATTCTGGATGCAGGATTTCTGCCAAAATTTCTAAGGAATCCACTAATCGGGGTCCGGGACGATTAAAATAAGCATTGCCATCGGTAATATAGACTCTCTTATTCCGTACCGCCTGTAACTCTGACCATTCTGGACGCTGAGTTAACTGCTGGGTTTCCTGACGGGTTCGCTCTAAATCAAAACCACAGGGCATAATAATCATCACCTGAGGGTCAGTTTTCAGTAGTGCATCCCATTCCAAGTACGGCGAATGCTTACCCAAAGCGGCAAATAAATGATGACCCCCAGCCATATCGACTAATTCGGGAATCCAGTTACCACTCGCCATTAACGGATCAGTCCATTCGATCGCGGCGACTGTGGGTTGATTGGCGAGGGAGAGGTTCTGTGTCATTTGCTGAATGGTGTTCACACGAGATTGGAGTTGATTCAGCAAGGGTTGGGAGTCTACGTCTAATGTAGCCGCTACTTGTTCAATATCTGTCCACACCTCGCTTAATTGATTCGGCTGCAAGGAAATTACTTTTGGCTGACTCTGGGTGAGTTCAGCAACCGCTTTCTCGACTTCTGGAAAATTGACTGCACAGACATCACATTGATCTTGAGTAACAATATGGGTGGGTTGTAATTGTTCCAGGATATCGGTTTTAATTTGGTAGATGCTCAAAGCATCCTTGACTAAGCGACGCACATCCCGGTCAATTTGGGCGCTGGGTTTTTCGGCATTTAGTCGCGCTTCGGTACAAATGGGGCGGTTTTGGATGTCGGGAGGATAGTCGCATTCGTGCGATCGCCCGACAATTGCATCGGTTAAGCCTAAAGCGGCGACAATCTCGGTAGCGCTAGGGAGTAGGGAGACTATTTTTAGGTCGGATGTTGGCATGATGGAGTGAAGATTTTATTTTTTCAACGCAGAGGAACGCAGAGGGTTACGCAGAGGGGCGCAGAGGATTTGAGAGGATTTGAGTGAAAATTTTGTAGAATTTGAGAAACGATAAGTTATCACCTGGCAAGTTTGCTTTAGGGGGTAAAAGCACTCACTCGAAATTCATGAGGTTGGATTTGTTACTCTAACCGGATATTTGTGCTAAAACCTGTACTATTATCCGATGCAAAATTTTAGGTGATTTAGTTCTAATATGAAAGCATTGCTCGTCTATCCCCTCTTTCCCAAGACATTCTGGTCTTATGAAAAAATCTTAGAATTAGTCGATCGCAAAGTTTTACTGCCTCCTTTAGGGTTGGTCACTGTTGCGGCTATTTTACCACAGACGTGGGAATTTAAATTGGTGGATCGCAATATCCGAGCCGTCACCGAAGCGGAATGGGAATGGGCGGATATTGTGATTCTTTCAGCGATGATTGTCCAAAAAGGGGATTTACTGGCACAAATCCGGGAAGCCAAACGGCGAGGGAAACGGGTGGCTTGTGGGGGTCCTTTCCCCACCTCTGTTCCCGATGGGGTGCAGGAGGCGGGGACTGATTATCTGATTTTAGACGAAGGCGAAATTACGTTACCCCTGTTTGTCGAGGCGATTCAACGGGGAGATGAGACAGGCATATTCCGTTCCAATGGGGAAAAACCGGATGTGACAAGCACGCCAATTCCTCGGTTTGATTTATTGGAATTGGACGCTTATGATTCAATGTCGGTGCAATTCTCGCGTGGTTGTCCGTTTCAATGTGAATTTTGCGATATTATTGTCCTCTATGGACGCAAACCCCGGACGAAAACACCCGCCCAGTTATTGGCAGAATTAGACTATCTCTATGAACTGGGATGGCGACGGGGTGTGTTTATGGTCGATGATAATTTTATTGGCAATAAGCGGAATGTCAAGTTATTGTTGAAAGAATTAAAAGTTTGGCAAGAAGCACACCAATATCCTTTCCGATTTAATACTGAAGCCTCTGTTGACTTGGCGCAAGACACCGAACTGATGCAATTAATGGTCGAGTGCTATTTTGATGCCGTGTTTCTGGGAATTGAAACACCGGATGAGGATAGTTTACAGTTGACCAAAAAATTCCAAAATACCCGCAGTTCCTTGGCTGAATCAGTGGATATTATTACTGAGACAGGATTGCGGGTGATTGCTGGTTTTATTGTCGGTTTTGATGGGGAAAAATCTGGTGCGGGTTCGCGGATTGTCCGGTTTGCTGAACAGACAGGAATTCCGACTACAACCTTTGCCATGTTGCAAGCGTTGCCGAATACAGCATTGTGGCATCGGTTAGATAAGGAGGGACGACTCCGGGGCAAAGATGGCAATATTAACCAGACTACGTTAATGAATTTTATCCCCACTCGCCCTTTAGAAGAAATTGCCCGGGAATATGTCGAGGCGTTTTGGCAATTATATGAGCCGGAGCAATATTTAGATCGGGTGTATCGGTATTTCCTGAAACTCGGAGAACCCAAGTGTAAACCCCCGTTTAAATTGCCGAGTTGGGTAGATTTAAAGGCAGTGGCAATTGTGTGTTGGCGACAGGGGCTGAAACGGAAAACACGCTGGAAATTTTGGCATCATTTATTTAGTATGATTCGGCGAAATCCAGCGGTTTGGGAGCATTATTTAATTGTTTGCGCTCACAACGAGCATTTTATGGAATATCGTCATATTGTCCGGGATCAAATTGAGGGACAGTTGGCGGAGTTTTTGGCACGGGAGGAGAAGTTAAAAGCCTCTACAGAGAATCGCAAAACTCAGGTGACTGTATAACGAGATTCACGTTACCCTCCTATGTAAAGTCAGTAAACAGTGATCAGTGAACAGTTATCAATAAGCAGTGCTAAGTCGAATGGTACTGACTTAAGGTTGGTGGGTTGAGCGAAGTCGAAACCCACGATGGCGGCTTGACACAGCTAAAATTGTGGAATAGATTTATCGTTAAACCGGGCGCAAGCCTTGCGCCCCTACAATTCTAATCCATCAAATAAGGTGTGCCACGCCACTACGGTATATCAAAGGTTTCGGTGATTTCCTAATGCTTATTGAGTGTGCCATTCGTGCTAAGTCGGTGATAACTGATAACTGACAACTGATAACTGACAACTGATAACTGATAACTGATGAGGAAACTTCTTGTGGAACTAAGATAAATCTAAGTTAGTTTTATTCGCAATCTGATCCTGTACTCCCATCTTAATGTCTTGAGCTATCTTCGTGAATTTATCGAGGCTCTTGGGTTCATACTGTACCGTATCCGCTATCGCTTGGACGCTTTTAGCAACCTCTGAGTCGGTTTTGGCGACTTCTTCTATATGTTTGGCAAGGCGAGCCGCTTGATTGCCATTTAATGGCTCTTGCTCAGTTAGTTCTATCTCATTTGCCGTTGTGGGAAATCTATCTTGAAGTAGATGCCATAATTGGTGCCGTTGTTCAAGCAACTGTCCTTCGATGGGTTCACCTGTTTTTTCTACAGCGTTTGTCAGTACCAAGGTAGCAATTGCTGGTTCTGTTAGTGAAGTAGATGTCATAAAGCATTATTATTGATAAACGGTTATACCTTAGCAAAGCATACCTAGGCAAGTTTAGCGTCTATGGAAAGTTAGAGTTTGAGCAATACTGACATTTCTACCACCAACATCGGGGTGCTATCACCACTCCCAGAGCCAAGTATCTCTCCTTCTGCGTAGAAGAAGCACATAGCGATTCTTTGCCTACGATTAAGTAGGTTGGTGGAAATTAGCGGGTGTCGGGGCTTACTGATAAACGTGCAAGATGTAAGGTTAACCTAACCCTTGAGTGGAGGCAAGTTTGTGCGTATAGGTTCATTACTGGGATTATTCTTATTTATCCTCTCAGTTTACATTTTGTGGAAAATTAAAACGGTTATTTTGCTCGGTTTTGCTGCCGTAGTTTTTGCCACTACACTTAACCGCCTGGTGCGATTTCTGCTGCGCTTTCGGCTCAAACGCGCTTTCGCTATTATTATATCTGTGGGCTTTTGTCTAGGATTACTGAGTGGTTTTTTTGTCCTGGTTGTTCCCCCCTTTGTTGATCAAGTTCAGCAATTGATCGATTTAGTTCCAATTGGATTACAACAAATTCCTGAATGGGCAAACTGGGTGAGAAATTTGGTTCCCGATGGACTTTTAGATGATATTGGCGGTTTGAAGGTCTTTACCCAAAATCTGCGCTCATGGGCAACAAAACTCTTTGGCAACTTTTTTGATATATTCTACAGTTCAATGGGTCTAGTCTTGAACATGTTGTTAGTTGTGGTTGTAACCATTATGTTACTCGCCAATCCTGAACCCTACCGCCAAGGTTTTATCCTCCTATTTCCTGCCTTTTATCGTCACCGAATTCAGGAGATTCTCGATGAATGTGAAGATACTCTGGGAGGCTGGGCAGTTGGTATCCTCTTTAACATGACAGTAATTGCTATATTGAGTGGGGTTGGGTTATGGATTTTGCAGATACAATTGCCACTGGCGAATGGTTTGTTAGCGGGTATATTCACATTTATCCCAAATTTGGGTCCGACTTTAAGTGTAATTCCTGCCGTGGCATTGGCTTTACTTGATTCGCCTTGGAAAGCTCTAGCTGTGGTGATTTTGTATATAGTAATTCAGCAAATTGAAAGTAATATTTTAACTCCACTGGTTATGCAACAACAGGTATCTTTGCTGCCAGCGGTTACGTTATTGTCTCAGATGGCTTTTGCTATATTTTTCGGCATCTTTGGTTTGTTTTTGGCGCTTCCTATTGTTGTCGTGGCTCAGGTTTGCTTAAAAGAAGTTTTGGTCAAGGATATCCTAAACAAATGGGAATAGTTCATTAATATAGCACTACGAGGAGACGTTAGGACATCAGTTAGTCCAAGAGGGAACAGGGAACCGGGAACAGTAAAGAATTTCCTAACCTGTCTTAGTACCGCTATAAAAACATTTTGTAGATTGGGTTTAACAAACTGAAACCCAACAGATTTGTATCAATTTTTTGTTTGTTGGGTCTCGTCCCTTGACCCAATCTACTCTTTTAATTTTATTTAAGAACTGAAGGAATTGCTGCCATTATCTGTGATGTAATGAATTCCGGTGTATCACTGATATTAATGGGAATGTGAAGATCGGCTTCTGCATACATAAGACGCCGTTTGTCAAGTAAATTTTGCAGTGCTGCTGTTGGATCAGTTGTTTGTAATAAGGGGCGTGTAGTATCATCTTGCAGACGCTGTATTAATAGGTCTACAGGTGCATCTAACCAGACAATTAAACCTTGGTGTAGATAACTCCAATTCATCTGTTTGAGTACAATTCCACCACCTGTGGCAACAGTCAAGTTAGTGTAAGCGGATACTTCTGACAAGACTTGAGCTTCTAACTGGCGAAAGTCTTCCTCTCCTCTGTCAGCAAAGATCTGGTTAATGCTTTGTCCTGCTACTTGCTCAATCAAGACATCTGTGTCTACAAAACGATAGCCTAGTTCTTTTGCCAATCGTTGTCCTACGGTGGTTTTACCGACACCCATCATGCCAATCAGGTAGACATTTATGCCTTTTAATAAATTGTTCATCACTAAAGTGTTTCTCTCTCATCTCCTGGTTAAGACGAGTTACATTCTACCTGATTGAACACTATAAAATTTCGAGGTGTCTTCGGTTATTGTGCCAATTGGGGATAAAATTTACCCTGCTCAAGGATAGCCGCGATCGCTAATAAATCATCAACCTTGAGCGGTTTGGTGATATGGCTGTCAAACCCTGCTGTCAGGGCGAGTTGGCGATCTGGCTCAGTCGCTGCTACCGTCACCGCGATCGCGGCAACATGATATCCTCGTTTTGTCTCTAAGCCTCTGATTTGACGGATCAGCCAATTGCCGTCTTCTTCCGGCAGAAGTAGCTCACATAGCAGAATATCCGGTTGAAAATCCTCAAATACCTCCAACGCTTCCCTCGCGCCAGTAACAGTCAGAACATTGGCTTTTTCTTGCTCAAAAATGATGCTGAGTAATTCTCTGGAATCGGCATTGTGATCTACAACCAGAATCCGCCTATTTTTGAAATTATGGTTCATTGGTGGGTGTTGTCTAGCTTGTGTTTTCAACCGCGATCGCCTACGCTGGCACAGATTGAGTTAGACATTCTGCTGTTTAAGCATTACAGAATTGAGATCATTCGTCGGTACGGTAGCGTACAGAGGTAGGGCAGGGGGAGCTGGGGGAGCTGGGGGAGCAGGGGAAGCAGGGGGAGCTGGGGAAGCTGGGGGAGCTGGGGAAGCTGGGGGAGCAGGGGGAGCTGGGGGAGCTGGGGGAGCATGGGAAGCTGGGGGAGCTGGGGAAGCTGGGGAAGCTGGGGAAGCAGGGGAAGCAGGGGGAGCAGGGGGAGCAGGGGAAGCTGAGACGTTCCGATGAAACATCTTTTGTAGGGGCGGGTTTTATCACTAACGTTTCGTTTTCACCCTGATATAACTAAACCCGCCCCGCCCTAACTTTCAATTATCACAAATGACGTAGCTTGCTTCTCGCTCCCTTGAGTATGACGAATGACGAATGACAAATGACGAATGACGAATGACAAATCACCGATCGCCATTTGCCGGATAAAGTAAGCGATCGCACTCCTGTTTGACGACGTTGTAACATTCACACGCTATAGTTTCCAACAGTTTCCGATTGAGAATAGTAATCATCCCTCGGTGATGGCGAATTGCACCTGCCTCCTGAAGCTTACCCGCCGCGACTGTCACCGTAGCACGACGGGTTCCCAGCATATTGCCCAGAAATTCTTGCGTGAGTCGCAACTCAGAGCCAGAAATACTATCCTGAGCCGAGAGTAACCAACGAGCCAGCCTTTGTTCTAGCTGATGCTGGCGATTGCAAGCCGCCGTTTGACTCACCTGATTCAAGAGGGTTTGGGTGTAGCAGAGGAGTAATTGTTGCAATCTAGCCCGTCGATCAAACTCGCGTTTCAGAATTGAGGCATCCATTTTCATCCCTGTGCCTTCGAGTTGCACAATTGCTTGGTTGATTGCCATCCCATCCGCCAGAAATACAGGAATACCAACCATCCCTTCCTTCCCTACCATGCCAACTTCAGTTGTTGAACCATTTGTCAAGAGGGTGACTAAAGAAACCATTGCCCGATTGGGAAAATAGACATGGAGTATCGGTTCTCCAGGTTGATAAAGAATTTGTCCTAATGTCAGAGAGACTTCTTCGAGGTGAGGAACAAGGCGTTGGTACTCCTGATCGGGTAGAGCCGTCAGCAGTTGATTAATCCTGATCGAATTGCTATTTAATGAGGGCATTTCACTATAGTATTTCCAGGGAGGTTGTCAAGAACATCTCCGCATTTTTTGGTAGTATGAAGTCTGCATGACAACTCATTCTTCACCCCTTTCACTTTGCCCTTGATCGACGCCTACAGTGACTTTGAGCAACAACTCGCCCACCTGCCGCTAATTTTGGCAGGTCCGATCTTGCGACGTACTGATCCTGATGGCGTCACCGTTTGGCTGGCACTGAAAGCGCCGAGTGTGGTCACGCTTAAAGTTTATACCACGATCGCAGGTCAGGGGAAAAGCCTTGATCGGGAACAGTTGGCTGGATCACGCGCCACTGTCCCCGTTGGCAAATACCTGCATATTGTCGCCGTAACCGCCAAACCCATTGAGGGCGACTTACTTGAACCGGGACAAATTTATGCCTACGATTTAGAATTTAGCGATCGCACTCAAACCCTTAACGATGCCCTCAACGCCAGAGACGTTTTTCCCCTGATCACCGTTAGCTATTTAGACCACAATCTGCCCACATTTGCCATGCCGCCGGATGACTTAAATCATCTGCGGATCGTTCATGGTTCCTGTCGCAAAGCCCACGGAAAGGGACAAGATGCCCTACCTCTGCTGGATGGTTTAATCGAACAGTCAGCCGATCAACCCAATCATCGACCGCATCAACTCTTTTTAACAGGAGACCAAATTTACGCCGATGATGTCGCTGATCCCCTGTTAGCCGCCCTCAGCGATATCGGGAATACGTTACTCGGTTGGGAGGAAGAATTGCCCTATAAAGGTGATTTTGTCAAGGGGTATTCCTGGAAAAAAGTGAGTGAATGGAAACCGGGACAGCGGACAGAAATTGCCCGAAATTATGCTGGCTTAACCGCGATGCTGGAAAATCAACCCGAACGCTCTAAAAGCCATCTGTTTAGTCTGGGTGAATATTTGGCGATGTATCTGTTGTCTTGGTCGCCAATCCTGTGGGTGAATCATCTTACTAAAGGCAAGACAAGGGGGAAAAAGTCGAAATCATGGGATGAGGAAGTTGATGCCATTCAGGACTTTGCCAGGTATTTGTGGCAAGTCAGGCGATCGCTGGCGAATGTGCCAACCTATATGGTTTTTGATGACCATGATATTAGCGATGATTGGTATTTGAATCGGGAGTGGTGTAACCGGGTTTTGGGGAAACCCTTAGGCAGACAAATCGTTCAAAATGGACTATTAGCTTATGTTCTGTGTCAGGGGTGGGGAAATACACCAGAACAGTTTACCGCAGGGCAACCCGGAGAAAAATTCTTGCAAGTGTTGCAACAATGGTCAGAATCTGCTGGGACAGATGAATCCGCCTGGGAAACGATGGGAAAATATTTGGGAGTTCCTGAGATTGACGCAGAAACAGGATTGCCGAAGTTGAAACAGGATGGAACGGTATTAGTTCTGAATCGAGACTATGCTGATGGCACTCCAACTTTAACCTGGCACTACAGTGTTAGGAGTTTTAAGCACGAAGTTATCGTATTAGATACGCGGACGTGGCGCGGTTTTCCCATGGGAGAGAAAAAGGCGATCGCACCGCCGATGCTATTATCCCCCACAGCCTTTGACCAGCAGATTGAAGATCCCCTAGAAGCAACCAATCAGCTTAAAGCGGCGGGTAAGTCGAAGATTGAAGCCACGTTAATTGTTTTACCAACAAACCTGATCCATGCATCATTAGTGGATATCGCCCAACGGTGGCATTGGCATCAGGGTAAGGTATTTGGGACTGATGTGGGGGATTCGTGGAACTTTCACGATGTCGCCTTTAGTAAGCTATTAACCGCCCTATTTCAGCGACGCGATCGCATTGTGTTGCTGTCGGGAGATATTCACTATGGCTACGTGGTTCGCCTCAACTATTGGTCAAATCCCCGTGGGAAACTCCAGAGACAAGAAGTCGGCTATGTCTGGGAAGCTGGAGAGAGGGACAATCAAGATGCGGCATCGGTGCTAGTTCAGTTAACCTCCAGTTCAATCAAAAATGCTGAGTTGAAGACGTATTTAGTTCATACCAAAGTTAAATCACTGGCATTAGAACAATCTGAATATTGGGTCGGATGGCAGACACCGCCGCCACTGGTGGAAATTATCGCAACTCCCGGTAAGGTGAGAATCCAAGATGTGCCAGTCCCCAGTCAAGGACCCTTTTGGCAGCAAATCCAGGTTCCTCAAGGCACTTGGGACATCGCGTGGCAAGTTGCCCTCAAGGAGGCGCGATCGCAACCCGACTGGCGGTATCGAACCGCATGGAGTAAACGCCAAAAAGCTGAACCCGTTCCTTGGCTGAAACGACATCCCCAACCCGAATCCGGCAAAAAGCCACCCTTATGGCGAAAGCTTTTAGTCGGTTCCCTATCGTGGTTATGGCGAAATCGCTGGTTACAAGAGGGTGACGAAATTGTTGGCTGTAATAACATTAGCGTTGTCAGTTTTCAATGGTCACCCGATGAGAATAAAGCGGTGATTCAAGAGGTCTATTGGCATCCACCCTGGAAGCCGAATAGTGTGGTTAAGAGTCGGTATTTTGCGCCACTACAGTTAGAGTCGCCACCCCCGTTACCTACCATTAACAGTTAAGGCAGAAGGCACAAGGAAGAGGAGTTGCCATGTAGAGACGTTGCATGCAACGTCTCTACTATAAGATGCGTCCTAACCGCTATGGCGATTGCTATATATCCCTGAAGGGGTGATTTCCGAGAACATCTTTACCTGCACTCCCCGCAAACGGTAATATTCACTACAGTTCTAGATCCAATTTAGACCAATCTTGGAATACGTAGGGTTTACATCAAGGAGGAGGGGTGTAGTAAACGTGGCAGTACAATGGGATCTCTACAATCCAGAAGACTTCTATGATGAGCTGTTTTCAGCCAAAGGGCAGCCACGAGAGTCAGCCGCTGCCCTGATTCAATGGATGCAGGGATTACGCCCTGATGAACTCCAGCGACACCGGGAAACGGCTCAAGTTGCTCTGCTCAAGTTGGGTGTAACCTTTAGCGTCTACAGTGATAATCAGGGTATTGAACGAGTATTTCCCTTTGATATCATTCCCCGGATTATCTCGGCTCAGGAATGGCAAACTTTAGAGGGTGGACTCAAACAACGGATTCGAGCGCTGAACCTCTTCCTCAACGATATGTATGGGGAACAGCGTATTCTCAACGATGGCAAAATCCCCCACGAAGTTGTGTTTTCGGCAACGGGATTTCTCAAGCCTTGCATCGGCTTAAAGCCGCCCAGCGATGTCTGGTGTCACATTACCGGAACAGATTTGGTGCGCGATCGCGAGGGTCAGTGGTATGTTCTAGAAGATAACCTGCGTGTACCTTCGGGCATCTCCTACGTCTTGGAAAATCGGCGGGTGATGAAAAGTACATTCCCGGCAATCTTCCAAACCCTGGCAATTCAACCCGTGGACGATTATCCTAGCCATTTGCTAGAAACGCTGCTCAATTTAGCACCAGCTCAACTCCCTGATCCCACTGTTGTTGTCCTTACTCCCGGTATTTACAACTCCGCCTACTTTGAACATTCCTTTTTAGCCCAGCAAATGGGTGTGGAACTGGTTGAAGGTCGGGATTTAGTCGTCGTGGATGGCTATTTGCAAATGCGAACGACGCAAGGATTGCGGCGAGTAGATGTGGTGTATCGTCGTGTCGATGATGACTTTTTAGATCCTCACGTCTTCCGCCCGGATTCCCTCCTAGGCGTACCCGGATTGATGGACGTTTATCGCCAAGGGCGAGTCGCCTTAGCTAATGCACCCGGAACAGGTGTAGCCGATGATAAGGTTGTCTATGCTTATGTCCCCGAAATGATTCGCTATTACCTGGGAGAAGAACCAATCTTATCCAATGTTCCTACCTATTTATGTTGGCAAGAACAAGACCGAAACTATGTCTTGAATAATTTAGAAAACGTCGTGGTTAAGTCTGCCAATGAGTCGGGGGGATATGGTATGTTAGTGGGTTCGAGTTCCACTGAGGTGGAACGGGCAGAGTTCGCGGAACGGATTAAAGCCAATCCTCGCAATTATATTGCCCAACCGATCCTTTGTTTGTCGCGAGTGCCAACGTTGATTGATCATCAGGTAGAAGGACGACATGTCGATTTGCGCCCTTATATTTTGCATCGGGGAGATGACATTTATGTTCATCCCGGTGGATTAACCCGTGTGGCGTTGAGAAAGGGTTCTCTGGTGGTGAATTCATCCCAAGGGGGCGGAAGTAAGGATACGTGGGTACTGAATCACTTTCATGAATGATGCATGAATTACCCTGTTCCAGGGCTAGTCCTTTGTTCATAACTTCCTCAACAAAGGACTAATGACTAATGACAAAGGACGAATAAATAAACAAATGACAAATGACGAATAAATACTTATGCTAAGTCGGGTTGCTGATTCTATCTATTGGCTCAATCGCTATATCGAACGGGCAGAAAATATTGCCCGATTTGTGGATGTTAATTTAAATTCCATGCTGGATATGCCCCCCGGAGTGACTCAGCAGTGGGAACCCTTGGTGATTACAACGGGGGATTTAGATTTATTCCGGGAACGCTACGGCGAGGCTACCTCGGACAATGTTATCCACTTCCTCACATTTGACTCGAACTATCCCAATTCAATTCTATCTGTACTCCAACTCGCTCGCGAGAATGCCCGTTCGGTTCGGGAAGTTATATCTTCAGAAATGTGGGAAGAGGTGAATCAATTTTTCCTCATGGTTAAAGAGGCGTCTCAAGGAGGAGCATTGGGGACATTGCCTGATTTTTTCACCCAAGTAAAACTGGCTAGCCATCGCTTTGCTGGAGTTATGGATGCCACGATGACCCATAATGAGGGATGGAATTTTGGGCAACTGGGTCGATTATTAGAACGGGCAGATAAAACAACCCGAATTCTCGATGTGAAGTATTTTGTGTTACTGCCGTCGGTACAGTGGGTAGGAACGCCATTGGATCAAATTCAATGGATGGCGCTACTCAAATCGGCTAGTGCCTATGAAATGTATCGCAAATCTCAGCATCGGATTACGCCGAATGGTGTTGCTGAATTTCTAATTTTAAACCGTCAATTTCCCCGTTCCATTCACTTCTGTCTAGCGCAAGCTGAACAATCATTGCATCAAATTACTAGCACCCCCCGTGGAACCTGGTGCAACCCAGCCGAACGTGGTTTAGGGCGTTTGTGTTCTCAACTCGGATATCAGACAATAGAAGATGTGTTTGAGAATGGCTTGCATGAATTTTTGAATCAAATGCAAATTGAAATAAATCAAGTCGGCAATCAAATCTCGAAAACATTTTGTGCGGTAGAACCTGTATAGTGAGCGAGGGAGACATGTAGAGACGTGCCATGGCACGTCTAGAGGAGCAGGGGAGATTGAATTATCGTGCGTTATAAAATTTGCCACACGACAACCTATACCTATAATCAGCCCGTTATTTTAAAACCCCATATCATCAGGCTACGTCCCCGGTGTGATGGGACTCAGACACTGTATTCGTTTACACTGGAGATTGAACCCAAACCTGAGAACATCGCTGAGATAATCGAATTGGATGGAAACGCGATCGCGAAACTTTTATTTAATACCAGTACCGAACAATTAACGATCAGCGCTACCTCAGTTGTGGAAACCTATCGAACTAATCCCAATACCATTCAACTCGAATCCTGGGCGACTCAGTTACCGATTAACTATCCCAACTACTGGTTCTCTCAGTTACAGCCTTATCAGCAATTTTATGACCCTACCTCCGGGAATTCGATCAAACAATTAGCCCAGGATATGTACCAGCAAGTTAATGGCGATACCGTTAACTTTGTCAAAACACTCAACCAATATCTCTACAGCCATTGTAAACCCCAATATCGGGAAAAAGGCGCACCTCGGTCTCCCCGTAAAACCTGGGACTTAAAGAAAGGCTCTTGTCGCGATTTAGCGGTGCTATTCATGGATGTTTGTCGGGTGATGGGATTAGGCGCACGGTTTGTCAGTGGGTATCAGGAAGGTAATCTAGAACGATCGCAACGATACCTTCATGCTTGGGTAGAGATTTACTTCCCTGGTGCAGGCTGGCAAGGCTATGATCCTAATCAAGGTGTCGTTGTTACAGATCGCCATATTCCCCTCGTGGCTTGCGCTTTACCCCGTTATGCTACCCCGATTTCGGGTGCGATCGCGACAACGAAATCGGTGGGTGAAGGGGGTAAGAAAATTGAGTCTGATATGAAGATTAATTTGTCGATTGCCAGAGATGAATATAGCGGTTTTCAGTCCGATACAATACATTTAACCTAAGTCATACCAAGTTGCAGTCTAAGGTAGAATTTGTCATGCTGAGCGTAACGGAGTGTAGCGAAGCATCTGTCCAGATTCTTCGCTTCGCTCAGAATGACATGATAGAACGCAACTCGGTATCAATGGATTTTAATTATCAGCAATAGACTATGGTACAATCCCTCACCCCAACCACCACCGCAACAGATTTGGCTCAACTGGCGATTGATTTGATTCGTCAAGCCGGCTGTGAATACGGCGATGTCCGATTTTGCACCTACCGCCATCAAAATCTTTATGCCCGCGATCGCTCCCTGAGTCAATTGTCTGATAATGTTAGTGCTGGCTTTGGTGTGCGGGTGTTGCTGGATGGGGCGTGGGGATTTGCAGCGAGTCCCTATAAAACGCCAGCAGAGGTGGAACGCCTGGTTACCTTAGCCGTGGAAATTGCCAAGGGGAGTCGCCTGTCTCAGCGGACAAGGGTACAACTGGTTCCTGTCGCCGCCTATCAGGATACCTATATCACTCCGATGGACATTGACCCCTTTAGTATCCCGATTACTGAAAAAGCTGATCTACTGTTACATATTAATGACCAACTGCTGGGTTATGGCGAACGGGGGATTAAAAAGGCGTATTCTTATTTACAATTTACCAAGGAAGATAAGACCTTTGCTTCAACGGAAGGTTCGCTGATTCACCAAACGCTGTATCGGACTTATCCTGGATTTGGCTGTAGTGCGATCGCGAATGGAGATGCTCAAAATCGCAGCTATGAACGCCCGCCGATGAATAAGGGCTATGAGCATGTTATCCGAGCCGATTTACTTTCTCAAGTGGAACGAGTAGCGGAAGAAGCGATTGAAAAAGTCCATGCGCCGAAAAGTCCCTCTGGTATTCGTACCACGCTAATTCTGAAACCGACAAACCTGTGGCTGACGATTCATGAATCGGTAGGACATCCCACAGAATTAGATCGAGTATACGGCTATGAAGCCAACTTTGCTGGCACCAGTTTCGCCACAACTGATAAATTAGGGAAACTCCAGTATGCTGCACCTTGGGTTAATTTTAAAGCCGATCGCACTCAACCGGGTGGACGCAGTACCATGGGTTATGATGATGAGGGCGTACCATCACAAGAGTGGTACGTTGTCAAGGATGGAATTTTAGTTGATTATCTTACCGATCGCGAAACCGCCTATCGATTGGGGCGAGGCAGTAGTAATGGTAGTGCCTTTGCCGATAGTTGGTCAAGTGTACCGATGGTACGCATTCCCAATTTAGGCTTAGAACCGGGAGTCGAGGGGGGAAGTCATACGGCGACATTAGCCGAAATGATTGCTGATACCGAGGATGGTATTTTAATTGATGGCATTGGCAGTTTTTCTATTGATCAGCAACGGCGCAATTTTCAGTTTGGTGGTGATGCTTTTTGGAAGGTAGAAAAGGGGAAAGTAGTGGGAATGTTAAAGGATGTCACCTATCATTCCATGACCACTGACTTTTGGAATAGTGTAGACGCGATCGGACCTAAATCTGAATGGCAACAATGCGGGACGAATTTATGTGGCAAAGGTGAACCCATGCAAATTGCCCAAATGACTCATGCTTGTGTCCCCGTGCGGGTGCGAAATATTCACATCGGCGGCGCATCTTGATCCGTCTGTAGGGGCGGGTTTGACTATTATCGTTTCTTTTGCACCAAAATGCAACTAAACCCGCCCCGCTCAAGTTTTGAGGACAGTGTTCGTAGTAAAGGAACCTTAGCCTTCAACGTGTCAACGAAGCCAATAACCCTTGAATAAAGGGCGGGTTTTGTTGTTCAGTTATCGTTAAGCCATCCAAGTGAGTCCCTAAACCCGCCCCTACATTCTTGCTCCCCTCTCCACAGATCCCTTCCTTTCAAAGCAGGGCTAATTCCGCAGTGATGAGAGAAAATTAGGGCGACCATGATAAGCGCGTAAACTAAATATTGAAACCCTAGTTTAATTGAGTCATTTGCTATCATGAAGGGCAATCTCCTGGAAGCCTTAAGCCAAGTGCCAGATTTTCGTGCCGCAAGAGGACGGCGTTATCCTTTGTGGTTACTTCTTTTTAAGTTGACTACTGAACAAACAGTACCTATTAGGTTTGATATCACCACGGTCAGCAGATTCGCGATCGCGATTTGAGAGGATCTGATTTCTTTGTGGTTCTGAATGTAGATGGTAAGCGCGAACGCCAAGGCTGGGTTGTTTGGGAAGAAAAAGGTCGCTATCCTGATGTGATTATCGAACTCATGTCACCGTCTACTGCTGCGATGGACACAGGTGTAAAAAAAGATATTCATCAATTGGAAGGTTTAGGGGAAATTGTTTTAGAGGTGGAATCCTTAGAGGAATTTATCAACCAGTCATCTTAATCCGCCTAACCCACCCTACAAAACTGATGACAAAGGACAAATGACATAAGACGAATGACAAAAGAATAACCCCTTCTGCTTGACTCTACAGAAGGAGTTTACTGGGCTTCTATTCTATGTAAACTCGGAGGGAATTACTTAAGACTCAATTAAGCCTTGTTGTTCTTTTTGGACTGTTGGCGCTTGAGCAAACCGCCGATTCCTAAAGCAGTAGCGGAACCTAAGATGGTGAGGGGTTCGGGAACAGCTTCAGGATCTGTAACAGGTTTGGGTGCTTGATACACGGTGAAGTGAGATAAACCGGGACCTGGCTGACCGTTACCTTTTACAACCCCATCAGTATTCCATGAGCCGCTAGTCGCACCATCGAGTAAATAAGCACTGAAGCTGTTACCACCCTTGAGGGCAACCATTATATTAGATGTGTTGAAATCGATGCCTGTCAGACTCCAGCCTCCTGATGTACCGCCACCAGTAACATTCAAGCCACCATTAGTGCCACTATCATTATCTACTTTAAATAGTTCTGACCATGCATCGACTCCAAATAGACCATCTAGGTCTTGATTAGAATCATTACCATCAAAAGTACCTTCACAAGCTACAGAGCCACTTAGGTCTGAAGTGCTACACGAATTTGATAAAGATGTTAAGGCGGCTTGAGCAGGAGAGAAAGCTGAAGATGCAACAGCGATTCCAGCAGCGGCGATAACAGAGGGAACGAGAGAAGAGAATTTCATGTAAGTACTCCTTAGGACTAGATAACTCGATTGCTGAAGCGTTTGGACTGATTTGCTTCGGCGTGTTTGCTTTTCTATATTCACACTATAAGGGACTTCACTTAGGTGTTGGGTAAAGTAGCAATGAAGAATCAGTGAAATTATGTAAACTTTCGATAAAGATTAATCTCTATAAGGCTAGATACATTACGGGGCAAGGATTTGAGGATTTGATTAAAGTATCGGGATTCATGCCCTCTTGAGGAAAAATCAGCACAAATAAGACCCCCAGCCTGTTTTTTTGACGCAGGAAGACTATTGGGGGTCAAGCTCTTTGTGATATTGGCTAAGTTAATTGTTTTAGTTGTTGTAAGTTGGGTTGAACGAAGTAAAACTCAACCGATTATTGTGGGGACTCATACATCAACCCAACCTACCTCCTGAATTGCTCAATAAAGCCAAACAAAAGGCTGAAGATACAGGTGGGAATGCTTTTTTGTATAACTTATGACGTATGAATAAGGACGGGTTTTGTTGCTCAGTTATTAGTGACAAGCTAGCTTGATTTCCTAAAGGGAGTCCCTAAAATAGGCTTATATATATATATATAATTGATTACTTTTAGACATGACGACGGCTACGCCAGTAGCAGCTAAAACCGAGGGAACAAAAGCAGAACGTTTCATGTCAGTGCTGTTTAGGACTAGTTAACTCAATTCAATACTAGATAGTTGCTAGATGTGAGCAAAACCCTGAATTGCTTGCCATATCTGGCTTGAGCTTCATTGAATTCGCTCTATCGTTCACTATAAAGTATCCTTCGATACATGTCTATAAAGCTTCGATGAAGATATCCGGAAAATTAACCCTTAATTTAAAGTTTTGATGAAGATGCCTGAGATTCCCGTCAAAATCCGGTAAAAATGGTTACATTATTTCGGCTGAAAACCAGGTATAGTTTACCTTTGAGTATTAGACTCTGCTAAATAAGTGTTGTAGTGGGGGGAAGAGGAAGACTTCAGCCTGAGCGCGACTCGACGTCTCGACTGAAGACTTTGTATGACTAACGCTCAAAGTTTAGATCCCCCTAAATCCCCCTTAAAAAGGGGGACTTTGATTAATTTCTGGTTCCCCCCTTTTGAAGTTGATTAATTTCTGGTTCCCCCCTTTTGAAGGGGGATACTGCTGGTCATTAACGGAGGGGTCAGACCCCTCCCCAAACCCCTCCCCGCCACGGGGAGGGGCTTAGAGGCTCCCCCTTCCGTGCAATAAAAGCGAAGCATCCTCTGTCCTCCCTCCTCGCAGGGGGGAATGAGGGGGGTTGGGAAGGGGGCTGGGGGGTTAGGTTTTTCCAATTCGCCAGCAGTATCAAGGGGGGCTAGGGGGGATCTCTTATTAAGTAAGGGTTTCAGCCTTAAGTTGACACCAATGGTCTCGTCCGACAGTGATTATCCTCTACCAACTCATGCCCTATTCATGTACAGACGCGCCATGGCGCGTCTCTACTGCCAGGTTATCTCTGGCAATCCGCATCTTCACGAAGTAAGGCGCGGTTCATGAATCGCTACGTCTTGCCCAACCCGTTAAGCGCCAAACACTAACAAACAACGCCCCAGACACCAAAGCGCCCAAATTCCACTTCACCGAATTCTCCAGTAACCGTAAGCGCCGAGACTTTTTCTGGGATTGAGCTTCCTCCTGCATCCGCGTCTCACCCTGTTCCAAAAATGTCGAAAGCTGCTCCTTCACCTCAGCTAACTGCTCAGTACCTTGAATCTGTGGGGTGCGCCCTTGACTATCCAATTGACTAATCAGAAACTGCATCTGTTCTACAGTCGTCGCTTGTCCGAGTGCCTGTTTAACCTGTTGAATCTGCTCCTGCCGCTGTTCAACTTGCCGAGTAATTTGATCCGTGTTCCGCGCGTCCAGTCGGATTGTGTTCACCACACCCAAGGGAACCAGTAAAAAGAACAAAATCCCCACTAGCAACGCCAACCAGGACAAGATATTCAGAATGAGAGGTTCCCAGCGGATGCGTTGATCTCTCTCCCCTAAAAACACCAGCGCCAATCCCAGCAACGGTACGGGCACTCGTTCCACCAATTGCCCAAGCGTCTGAAATTCCCAAGCGGGATTCATAAACAGGGGAGGTACAAATATCTCTACGACATCGAAGAATGCCAAAATCAATAACCCATAGCCTATCCACCGCACCACTCCGATTGACTTGGATAAACCAGCGCTAAACTTCCACAGTTGGTCGATGGCAGGAACAAACTTATCTTTTTCTTCTGATTGCGTCATGGTTTTAAGTATTGGTTATTTGTCATTCGTCATTAGTCATTTGTCATTTGTCATACTCGCTCCCTTGAGAAGCAGGCTACGTCTTATGTCCGACATAATGATCACAACTAATTCATTGGTTAGCAGACTAATGACGTTTAACGTTCAATAGATTATCTCTTTTTCCCTACCTCTGGAAACAGATTGTCTAAATTATGCGTGGTAACTTGTTCGGCATTTAAACCATAATGTCAAGAATGGGGAAATCCTTGTAGTGTGTTTAGCGAAGCCATGCCGCAGGCTTTGCATCTTGCTCACTACCTATACAAAATTTCAATGCATGCCAGCTTACGAATGTCAAGATGCGCTATAGCGCATCTCTACCGATGGCGGCAATGCCAACGACTCAACCTGGGAAACCCTAGTCGCTGACTTTCCTTGCCCTTTCTCAGCCAGAGTTACCAGAATGACTTTCAGCAACACCACGAGAACGGCACCAAAAATCAGCGCTAACACAAAAATCCGCACCTGTTTCCAGGACATTATGCCTCCTCAGTCTCCGGAGAACTCGTGTCCTCCAGCCGCAGCAGCAACCAGTAGAACACGCCGAAAACCATCACGGAAATCATGCCGAAGACTAGAGATCCTTCGCCTTCATGCCAGTATTTAAAGGCTTCCATATTTTGGGCATTTGCCAGCACCGCCATCAATGCCACCCGGAAGCTATTGACGACAAATCCGACAACCAACGCTATGAGTGGTACGAAATACTGCTTACGGCGAGCAATGGGAAACATAATCAGACAAATCACCGATAGTCCCAACACATACGTCATCGCTTCCATGCCGGAACAGCCATGATACACCTTAACGCCACCATCAGGCAGGTTAATAAAGACCTTATCGTACAGATCGACCTGAAAGCCCATATAGTGCAGCATGAACGCCGAAAATATAGCCGTGATTGGCGAAATATCTGGTATAAATGAGGCAATTGTAGCCGGTCCACCGAGAAAAAACAGGATGGTTATTTCTTGCCAGTATTGTTTGAATCCTTTAAACCCAGAGGCAAGTAACGCCACACCAATGGCAGAAATAAACGGCAGCAGTCGCAGTAACGGTGCCAGCCTTTGCACATTTTCGTTAGTTAGCCTCAACCCACTGATGCTGGCGCTGTACCAAAGGATAAAGCCAATGACTAACGCCCCAGCGATACTTGGGACAACTTCACTTTCCAGGTTTAACTCATGGCGTTTTCCCCAAAGTAGGGAACCAACCGCTAGCCAAAACAAGACACTCATGCCAAGTTGGGCTTCATCTCCGGCTTTCCAACTGAGTGTCATATAGATGGCAACTAAGCCAGCAGCGATCGCAAGTAGCCAATAGGGGGGGATTTTTAATCGTTGCAGGGGTGTGAGAGAGGTCGCTTTCATGGTGCTTTATGGGTAGAAACGATTAGAGAGAAAATTAGCCAAACTGAATGCCTATCATTACATCATTAAAGTCGATATCACTATCGTTTGTCAGGTCTTCCCAGGCAAATTCATTCGGGGACAGTCGCCAGAAGTTATCGATCCCATTAGGGTTCGCAGCAATGATTGAGAAAAAGGCTAAGGGCGAATTCCCCAGTAAATTGTCGGGGTTTTCCCGTAAAAACTGTTCCGTTGTGCCGTTTTGGATCAAATACCATCCTAAAACGCGATCGCTCTTCACATTCAGTGTCCGTTGCCCATTCCCTGTCTCTCCCGGTGCAACGATAACCTGGCGATTCGGCTGAGACAGGGCAGCTACAGCATAACCCGGATCACCAGGGACTAAATTACCGATTTGTCCGTTGGGCTGATCAAACAAAAATAAACCCAGTTCATGACTGATCACGCTATCTTGTGCCATCCAGTTGAAAATCAGGGGTCTCATCTCACCCAACTCCCCTGGCACAGTCCAATCAGCGTTACTCACGTTGAAGATAACATCATTAAAATCTTGATCGCCGCCACCCGTGAGATCTTCCCAAGCCAGTTGCACCATACCATCCCCCAACTCGGTACGTTGAACGTGGTTAAACTGATCAGGATTTGCCGCCGTGACGGAGAAAAAGGCAATGGTTTCCCCATCCAGACGATTGTCCGGATTCTCGGCTAGCCAGTCTGCCCGGGTACTATCCTGAATTAAATAAAACACCCAATACTCTCCCGCCTGGAGGCTCAAATCCACACCCTTACCTACATTCTCCCCCCGGGCAAATAATACCTGGCTCTCAGCACGAGTTAAGGCTTGCTGGGCATATCCTGGATCACCGGGGCGCACGCCATTCACTGTCCCCATGGCATCATCTACTCGCAAGACACCGACTTCATTTTTAAACTGGGCTTCTCGGAACGTCCAGTCGAACTGTAAGCGCACCGCTTCTCCGGGAGTTCCACCCACTTGAAAAACGCCCTGAGTTGAACCGATTTGTGCCAAATCCACTAAACCAACGGGTAGAGTAGGTGTTGGTGTAGGCGTCGGGGTATCATCAACAGCCGCGATCGCAATCTCAAAGCTCTCTTCAAAAGAGAAGCCATCGGCATCGGTACTGCGGACAGTAATCTGATAACTCTGATTGGTCTCAAAGTCTAAGTTAACACCATCGGCAACGAGCAATTTATTATCAGCGATCGCAAACCGTCCTCCGGCATCATCAATTAACGTGTAAGTATGGCGATCATCTGTATCTGGGTCAAGCGTCGTCAGCTCACCCACAACCTTCTCCTGTAACGTATTTTTAGCAATGGTTGTATTCGTTAAATTAATCTCTGTGGGTGGATTACCAATCGGAGTGGCTGGACTTTGCCAAACTGAGAAAAAGGCATCCTGATTACCACCCGAAGTACCCTGAAGCGGATTAACCGTAATCATATTTGTACCGGAATTTGTGGACACCATCGCCCGGATATCTCCAAACACCGCCACCCCATTCACCTCAGAACCCGATGGACTACCTCCCGACCAAAGTCCCACCAGTTCCCGTTGTTGGAAATCCTCACTTACCGCAATCACTGCCCCCTCAAAGCCACTGTAGGGTCCGACAGACATTCCATTAATTTGCAACTCAGAGCGATCGGGTAAAGAAGCACCGGCTTGACCCCCAATATAAACTCTACCATTGGCATCCGCCGTAATTGCATTAACCGCAAAGGAATTTCCTTTACCACTGGAAAGGCGGGTGAGGAAAATCTGACCCTGATTCAAAGTTCCTGTCGCCGGATTCAAGCGGGCAAAATAGGCAAATTTTCCGCCACCACTGTTCGATGTGTTTGTGTAGTTGTCGATATTCACATTACCAGCCGATTGGGTGATAGTTTCGGGATCGCGTTGAAAAACACTATTCCCGCCGTCCAAACTACCTGCAAAGTAAAGCTGATTATCTTGTCCAATCGCTACCCGTAACCCACGAGTATCTGCGCCTAAATTCTCTCCGGCGGCTTCATTAGCCGAAAAATTATAATTTTCCCAGTTAATCTCACCCGTGTAACTATAGCTGCGGAGTAAGGGAAGCTGTAAATTGGTACTTACCTGTCGATATCCGGTGACAAATACCGATGAGGTATTACTGTCAATCGCCACATCTGCAATCTGGGTTCCTGGGACAGTAAAGTTACCGATGGCAGTCCCCTGTGGATTATAAACTGTCACCTGTTTATCTGCGAGGACAGCAACTTGACCCTGCCCCGCCACCGCGACTCGTTGGGCGCTACCGGGATTAGCACTCCAGAGAACCTGACTGGCGTCACTATTGAGGGTTTTAACGCCAAAGTCACCGACAACGGTGATGTTGCCATTGGTGCGATTGAGATCCAAGTCATCCACATCAGCACCCACCTGAGTTACTGAGAGTCTCGTTTGTCCCGTAGAATCCAAACGGATGACTGTCCCCTGTCCATCTGCTAAACTCTGAGTCGGTGTTAGATCAAAATTCCCGCCAATCACAATGGTTCTGTCGGGGGCAATTTCCACCGCATTGCCACTGTCATCCCCATTTCCCCCCAAAAAACTGGCACTATTGACTGTTAGATTATTATCCACCGCATCCAGTACCGCCTGATACGCCGACTGCGCCCACATCTGCAACGCCACATCGGATTCAATGGTTCCCTGAGATACTTCCAACTCCCAATCCCCGCCCAAAGCTGCACTTCCCGTGCGATCGCTAGAAGCGGCGACATCTGCCCCTGTCAACTGACTCACCTGTTCGATGAACTGCTCTCCTAAGGCGGTTGCTGCCAGATTACAGCCATAGAACAGGATATCAGCCTCTGATGTTAATGCCCCTGCCCAGGTTTGCAACTGATTGGTATACGTATTCAGCGTATCCAGACTCAACTCTCCTGCGCCTAATTGCAACCCAGCCGACATACCATGGGAGATAATCTGAACACTGGATAGTCCTTGACGTTCTGCCAATACCTGAGTAATTTGGCTCACCCCATCCTGATCCGGTGTCAGCATGATTACTTCAGCCCCAGGGACAACCCCAGCCACTAAGGTTTCAGCGTCTGCAATCCCGGCGTCTACGAATACTAAAGTACTGTTGTGGGCGTTTCCAACATCCAATCCGGTAAGGAGATCTCGCCCTGTCGCCTTCTCTGATTCAGGGTTTAATGTCTCTGGAGAGTCTACGCTAGATAAGCGGTGTTCTAGAAACGGAACTGCCGCTTCAACGTCAATCACCGGATTATCTGCAAGTGGCTGTAACTCTGGGATATACGCCTCACCGACAAGACTGCGATCGCGGTTTGGTCTCCCATTGACTTCCCCGATTTGATTGAACCCTAGTCCCTCTGAGTATCCCGATACCCTGTCCGCCTCAGCGGATACGATCAACCCTGTTCCTGGTTCTATCAATTCCATCTGATGCACCCTATCATCGCCATTGCCACTCCAATCTAGCCTGAGGCATTAGGAAAGTGTGTAGGGGCGGGTTTCACTACTATCGTTGCTTCCCTCTCCCAGATGCGACTAAACCCGCCCCGCCTTCCTTGTCTCCTAACGAATGACGAATGACGTAGCTTGCTTCTCGCTTGCGCGAGTATGACGAATGACAACTTTAAAAAACGCAACATTATCGCGAGTGCTTCGCAAGAATATTTTACATTTTTTTGCTCTGATCTTGGTTAAGCTAAAAATAACAGAGAAATTCAAGGAAAAACTATGAATGCTGTTTTTGGGACTAGCACAAAACGACCCACCTGGCAAACGATTGCTCTGTTTGTCTTGGGTCTGTGGTTAAGTAGTAGCTTTATTTTAGATTTCGTGATCATGCCCACTCTGGGAACGGCTGGAATGTTGAACGACGCCAGTTTTGCCAGTGCGGGTTATTCGGTTTTCTGGATGTTTAATCGGATCGAGTTACTCTGTGCCGCTTTAGTTTTAACCAGCCTTTTGGCAATACGTGGCACATCTAATCTCTATCATCATGTCAGACGCTGGTCGATCCTATTATCTGGGCTTCTGTTAGCAATTGCTATCATTAATACCTACATCATGACGCCCCAGATGAGCGCTCTAGCGATGCAACTGAATCTGTTTGAGCCAGCAACGGGTATGGCAAGCGGAATGGTTGAGATGCATGAAGGCTATTGGTTCCTAGAAGCGATTAAGTTAATTGTCGGTGCGACTGTATTGGCTTGGTGTTATCACGATTCGCGAGAAATCGCTTAACAGGTTTTACCGTTGAACTACCAGATGTAGGATGTAGGGGCACGACATGTCGTGCCCCTTTTGGTGTGATACTTAGGGTGAAAATCAATATTATTCGACGTTCGACAATTGACAACGCTGAACCGCTCCGGCTGACTCTCCCCTGATTCGACGTATCGCGACTTCCAATTCACTCAAATCTTCTTGTAAAGCGCAATACTGAACTTGTAGAGTCTGTAATGTGTCAACTTCCACTGTCTTGCGCTCTTCTAACTGACGCAGTTCAGTTCGAGCCGTCGCGATTCGTTGTTCGGTGGTTTGGATTTCGCCTTGTAATGTACTTAAACGCTGTTGTACGGTGCGGAATTCACGGCGAGAGACTTCCAGGCGTTCTTGAGCCGTTTCGATTTCACCACGTACTGCTACCAGTTGGACTTCTAAGCTTTGGCGTTCACTTTGGAGTGATTCAACTCTGGCTTCGGCGCTGCTAACCTCTTGTCGCACTTCAACTAACCGTTGTTGAGATTGTCGCACCGAAGATTGAGAGGCTTCCAGACGTTCTTGAACGGTTTCGATTTCCTCCCGTACCGCTACCAGTCTTGCTTCTAAGGTTTGGCGTTCACGTTGGAGTGATTCAAATTCTATCTGTGCAGTACTAATCTCTTCCCGAACTTCAACTAACTGTTGTTGAGATTGTCGCACCGAAGATTGAGAGGCTTCCAGGCGTTCTTGAGACACCTCAATTTCCTCCCGTACCGCCACCAGTCTGGCTTCTAAGGTTTGGCGTTCACTCTGTAGGGATGTCAGTTGGGCTTGAGCGCTACTAACTTCCTCTCGCACTTCGACTAACCGTTGTTGAGATTGGCGCACAGATGCTTGAGAGGTTTCCAGACGTTCTTGAGAGGTTTCAATTTCCTCCTGTATCGCTACCAGTCTCGCCTCTCGACTTTGGCGTTCACTTTGGAGTGATGTCAATTCGACTTGAGCGCTGCTAACTTCCTCGCGAACTTCGACTAACTGTTGTTGAGATTGGCGCACAGATGCTTGGGAGGCTTCCAGACGTTCTTGAGAGGTTTCAATTTCCTCCCGTACCTCAACCAGTCTCGCTTCTAAGGTTTGGCGTTCACTTTGTAAAGATGTCAGTTGGGCTTGAGCGCTGGTAATCTCCTCTCGCACTTCAACTAACCGTTGTTGAGATTGGCGCACCGCCGCTTGAGCGGATGAGAGTTGGGCTTGGGCGGTTTGAATCTCTTCTCGAATGGCGATTAACGGTTGTCGAGATTCCCGGATTTCGACTTGGAAGGATTCGAGTTGAGCTTGAGCGGTTTGAATTTCTTCGCGCAGGGCGACTAATCGCTGTTGCGATTGACGCACTTGAGATTGGGAGGATTCAAATTGGGCGGTTACGGTTTGGCGTTCATTCCGCAGCACCTCTAATCGGGCTTCGGCGGTGCGAATCTCTGTTTGCAGCGCCACGAGTCGTTGTTGGGCGCTACGAACCTCGGTGGTAGATTCGCCAGAGGTGGTGAGAATAGAGAGTAAGGTGGTTACTTCTAAATCAGTTGAATCATAACTCACCGCTCGTTCTAAAGACGCGATCGCTTGCTCATAACGTTCTAATTGATACAATGCTAATCCCCGTCGTTTCCAGGCGAGGGCGTTTCGCGGTTCAATTTCTATGGCTTGGTTACAACTGGCTACCGCGTCTTGATATCGTTCGAGTTTATACAATGCGGCGGCGCGTTCTACCCACACTGACGCCATCTGCTCATTCGTTTGCAAAAGTTGGTCATAGATTGAGATCGCTTGATTATACTCTCGCAACTCATAAGACAGCACTTGGGCAATTTTTTTGGGGATGACGGTGGAAATTAAGGTTTGTTCATACTCCGATTCGGCGTTTAAGGTTAAGGTTTGTTGCCAAGTTGTCACCGCCGCCTGATAACGTTGGAGTTCGTATAAGGCTTGTCCTTTTTTATACTGAGCTAAAAGATAACTGGGCTGAAGTCGAATCGCTTCATCGTAGGATGCGATCGCGCTTTCATTCTGTCCCCAACTGCTGAATATCTCACCGCGCCAATACCACGCCAAGAACGCCTCTGGCTCAATTTGCACGATCCGATCGAGGATCGCGATCGCCTCACGATATTTACCCACACCCCGTAACTGGCTCACCTGTTGCCACAATTGATCCAGCAGTTGGGCTTGTGCGATCGGCATTTCCGTGGGAGTGCGATCGAACTCCATGGGTTCAATCGGGGTTTGCACCGTCGCACTGGCGATTCCACCAGTCATCAATGTCGCTAAGGCTACGCCTATCTGAACCGGGATTTTTGACATACTGACTCCTCAGACCTCAAGATACCATCAACGAGCATAACTCTGTTGATAGTTTAAATAATGTATAACTTTATCAAGTTCTTTGTTTATATACTACTTTTACTTAATAAATCCGTAATATCTTAGCAGAAGTTTAAGAAGTAGTTATTCCTAAAGAGAGCGTAGACTGTTTTTTAGCGACGCAATCATCATCATTTGTCATTGGCTCCTATTGACAGACAAACTCAATTACCCCAGACGCGATCGCACCAATTTAGTTACTCTTTTCCCACTTTACGCAATATAGCAGTTCCCCAGCCAATGTGGTACACCCAACAGTAGGGGCACCATCCTTGCGCCCTTGGCACAGTAGCTCACCAGACCGGGAAATGCTATAGTATTATCTTTGAGGTTGAGACAAACGAACAAACGAGAATCGCGGTATAAATGCTTGAACTTTACCAGCGCGTCGTTCTATCTCGCAACCTTCCAGAACATCATCTGCAAAAAGGTGACGTTCTTACCCTAGTTGATTATGTGCCTCATTCTAGCGGTGATGAAGATGGCTATATTTTGGAAGTTTTTAATGCTGTAGGTGAATCCATTAATGTAATTGCTGTGCCGATGTCCGCCGTTCAACCCTTGAAAAATAATGAAATTCTCACCGTTCGTTCTCTAGCTTAGGCAAGTTAATAAAACTCCCTTACTCGTTTTAAATCAAAACCGGAAAAGCTATCAGGTAGAGAGTTTTACGGGTCTGGGTTAGGGGAGGCGATCAATGTCCGACTACTTATAGTATTTTGGAACCAATGTATCCAATAATTATTTTACCTGGTCCTAAGTCAACTGAAAAATGAAGTCGCCAAGCTCCTGGCGTCATGCGAACATGAAAACTGAAGATACGTTCGTTACCATCAGGACAGACAAAGGTGAACTTCTTTCTCAACTGCTGAAGCCTTGTCTCACTTTCTGGACTAGCCTTGCTCGGTAATTGATCTGGATTAAATGAGCCGGATGTCCAACTTTTACAATAGTTTTCCAGCTCAAATAATCTTTTGACAACTTGTCGTAGTATTGGGTTACCAGTACCAATCTTTCGTAGTTGCTGGTTAACGGTTTCACAAAAAATTAGAGAAGGAAAAAGTTCACTTCTCCGGTTCCACAGATCTATTCCATCACGAACACTTGTCCTAAGACGATTCTGTATCCAAGGAGTATGTTCCTGTATATGTTCAACTTTGCTAGCATGAAAAACTGTTATTGTTTCTGAATTGAAAGTTTCTTCATCTTCAAGCAAAGTCGCTTCTAAAACTAAATGACTAAACTCCCATTGAGGTTCTGATTGGATGCTTAGAGCAAGAGACTCAAGCAAGTAAGCAATTTTCAGACCTTCAGTTGATTCTCCCTCAAAGTAAAAATCTGACAGGAGGTTTCTATCCTCAATCTCAGAATTTTGAAGATCTGCCAAGAAAGGAGTTTTTGTAGATAAGAGAATAAATCGTGATTTTTCTCGATCCACATTTCTATCAACAAGCCAATCAGATAAAGAATAGTCAGGTGCAAGTACAGTAGCGTAAAACTGACTATGAGTGCGAAGAATAGGATTTACGCCGAGTTCAGCCGCTGTTTGTGCGGTAGTAATCAGATCTGACATCCGTTGTCGAGCAGCTTGAATATTATCAGCCGGAATTCGCAAGGACAGCTCGTTCAATACCATTTCTAAATCCATGGTTTACGCATCCCTCGGTTTTAGTAATGTCATTAAACTTTTATCCCATTCATCAAAGAAACCATCGGGCCAGTAATCAATTCGTCCATTTTGATCAATCCGTGGGGATATTACTTCGGTGTAAATTTGTCGATCTTTTTCTTTGCGATCAAAATAGTGCAACTGAACATCATTGGGTTCAAGTTTTCCACCATGAACAGCTAGACGAATCCCATTTAAAACATGGTCACTATGAGTTTCTATGACAACTTGAACCCCACAACTAGCAGCAAGTGCCAATAATTCACCCATTTTTGATTGCCCTTTAGGATGAAGATGCGCTTCTGGATTTTCCAGTAAAATTAGTGTACCTGGAGGAGATGAAAGTACGGCGACAATAATGGGTAAAGTGTAAGTAATGCCAAAACCAACATTAGTAGCACGGTAGGGGTTACTGAGTCCGTAAGAATATTGAAAATTCACCAAATCCATATCTTGGTTTGACTTGATTTCAATTCGTGTACCTGGGCTAACTTCTCCCATCCATGCCTCGACCTGATCTTTTAGATCAAGTGACTTTGCCTCTGGATGGCTCAAATTACTGTTAGGAATATTTTTATCTCTATAAGTTGAGAGAAAATGTGCTGTGTATTCCCCCCTGGTGCCAATTTGCTCATGTTGTCGTACTTGAAAATCCGATATCTCGAAGTATGTCCGGGGACCAATACGTTCGGCTTGAATATAGTGGAACTTATCGCCGAAAAGACTTGATTTATAGACATCAGAAGCCGTTTGGGGTGAGGAAAGATCTATTACATCTGCCTCGCGGTTGTAGTCGAAACGCCATCTTCCCTGCGTGTCATCTTCCCATAGCAGATCAAAACCGATTACATCATCTTTTGCCGCCTCAAAAAGTGCATCTTGAGCTGTACCAATACAAACCAAATCCCCGTTGAGAGCCAAACCTTGTTCTGGCAATAAATCTTGCTGATAAGATTGACGCAATAAAAGAAGTGCTTGTATAACTGAAGACTTACCTGTACTGTTAAGACCAGAAAGTAATGTTAAAGTTTTAAACTTAAGCATCTGGTCTTCAAAAGCCTTAAAGTTTTTCAATTGAAGTGAACTAATCATGATAGAACAGTTTGAACGATTTTTTCGACTATCTCAAATCTATAGCTAACCTTTTCAGAAGCCTGAGATATGGAATGGAAAAACTCAGCATCATTTTCACTATAACTCACAAATTCTTGAATTAACTTATCCTTGCGCTGTTTAAGAATTTCAAGTTTTGGATCATTGAGTTTGCTTAATGTAACTGACCAAACCTCAAACAAGGCTTTATTGAGAGGTTGTTTTTTTTCTTGATTTTTAATGATTTTGCGAAAAGAATTTTCTTTAAAAATAGAATAAGCTGCTTTTAGAGAACGAAGAAATTTACATTCAATATCGTCAAGTTCTTTTGTTTCCATCTTGTTGATTTTTGCCATGGCTTCATTAAAAAAATAATCTCTGCCCTCTTTAACATTATAATCTTGATATGGGGTCAGAAAGAAAGCAACAAATCCCAAAACAAATTCATGATCATCCATGCGTTCTTGCTTTCTCTTACCAATGCTGGTAGCCTGTTGAAACTCCTTAGATTTTGCTAGCTTATCTAAAAACTTTGTTGCAGATCCTGGATTTATTGCATGACGTAATTCTTGGGGAGATAGAGGCAAACCTCCTGTGTTAATTCGTCGAAAAATGTTGTACTTTACTTTAGATGGAGTTCCTTTTTCAATTAAATATACAGTTAGGACTGTTTCATCGATTCTTCGCTGATAATTGCGCGGCAACTCATCATAATTTTTACCGTTAAAATTAGTGAGAAATTCTAAATTATTTAATTTAAGAGTTTTATCAATAGCAAATTGCTTCAGAGTACTTAACCGCTGCAAACCATCGATAACTAACCATTTATCTTCATTAGTAGCATCCATGTAGAAGGCTGGTAATGGTATACGAATAAGAATAGACTCAATGAGCCTGCTTTTTGCCTTATTGTTCCAAATGTTAGCGTTACGCTGAAAATCAGGAGCTAAATTAATCTCATCAAATTTAATTCTCTTAAGCACTAAATCAATAGTCATGGGTCGCGTATCAACCCTGATTTGACTGGGATCAAATGGAGTTGTAATTACCTCGTCTTCTGGCTCAATATCATCCTCCTCTGAGTTAATCCATGTAGCTTCATCACTATTACTGTCTTCGTTAGTGAATTCTAAGTTCAGGTTATTTGGCTCTGTCACAATGGTTACTCCTAATCTAATCTCATTTAATCTATTTAATGCCTTGTACTTTCATCAGCTATATATAAAATCTGAGTAGACAGTTTTTAACAGCGATCGCGGATTAAATTGCTGATAGAGTAGTATGCCGATTTTCCAGGTAGTTCTGGAAATCTTCCCCGACTTCACGAATATCTGAATAATCATGTTCCACTGCTCGCTGGGCAAGCCTTTTGGCAAGTTCTCTATCAATAGCAACATATAATTCTAAGAGAATTATTGAGGAAGTCTTGGCGAGCTTGAATGTGGGCAATTTCTTTGTCAAACACTTTCTGCCAAAGTTCGATATCGTTGTTGGTGGGTTGCTCTTGAAACATGGCTTTTAACTTTTACCTCTATCTTATTTCTTTCTTACCAGCGTACACCCATCCACTACTGAGAAATTTTTCCTCAAATTCTGTAAATGGCATTTCTCGACTATTTCCTACTCACCAGCAGCCTGTAAAACCTCGGTATACAAGCGATCACTAACCCGAAAGCCAGCTTGCAAAATTAAATCGTCCATAATGGGTTTCACCGCCGAAATTAGTCCTCTACCCTTGGCTACGACTAAAACTCCCAACACTCCAATAATTGAAAGTCCCAAACGTTTTGCCTCTCTCCTACCCAATCGCTCATCGATCAGCAGTTCGTCTACATTCAACTCCACGGAAAGGGCAATTGCTTCCGATTCCCCCAAATCCAATTTCCCTTCATTTTGCAACGTTTCAATCAGTGTCCGGTTGGTAACGGATTGAGTCTCAATCCAAGTCAAAGATAAGACGGCTGTGACTCTGCTATCCTCAGGTTCCGTATTAGCTAGTTCAGTAGCAACGGCTGTGGGAATAATCACTTTTCCATAGAGTTGTTGTAAAAGTGATAATTGCTCAACAATTGCTAAACTGCTGAGTGGCGAAGTGTCACTGACTACGATCACAGCCAACCTCGTTCTTGTAAACTCTTAAGGTCTTCTTGAAACTCAGCAACATCGTAATGAATGCAAATATTACGATCAGCTAACAGTCGCTGAAATCGGAGTTGATTCATCCCCACTAACTCACTGGCTTTTCCCAAAGATATTTTATCCTTTTGAAAGAGTAGAATGACTAACTCTAGCATCAACTCTTCTGCTGACATTCCACTGGCTTTGACAATTTCATTGGGAATCACAACACTCATCTTCCTCTTCCTCTCCTGTCTGTGATAGTTCCTGTCCTCTACAATTACAGCAGATTCAACAGCGGTGCGATCGCGTCCTATTGAAATTACCTCTGAAATCCAGTCATGTTTTAGGATAACGCGGTTGATCACCCTGATTTATCCCTAAGCAGTTATCGATAGACCTTTTTCAGCCACTAAAGTGGCTACTACGAACGGTGCGATCGCGATCGCGTTCTCTGGAAATTCCCTCGGAAATCTAATCCTGTCTTAGGATAACGCGGTTGATCACCTTGATTTATTGCTGAACAGTTATCGATAGACCTTTTTCAGCCACTAAAGTGGCTACTACGAACGACAAATAAACCCCTCGGAATCCGAGGGGTAGGAGCGATCTCAAAGGAGGAGAGATCAAACCTTCGCTTCTTCTTTCACCAACTTATCCCAACCCAAATCCTTGAGGTTGTTATTGCGGCGTAGAGGACGAGTGGCTAACTCCAGAATATCCCGCGCATTGGTAAAGCCGTGAATCTGAGCAAATGTAAACTCAACAGACCACTTGGTATTAATTCCTCGCGCTTCTAAAGGATTCGCATGTGCCATTCCGGTAATTACCAAATCCGGATTCAACTCATAAATTCGCTGAATTTGATTGTAGTTATCTGGTTTCTCGATAATTTTTGGTGTCGGGACTCCCATCTCCTGACAGGTTTTCTCCAGCAGATCCAATTCCGCCTTCTGATACCGCTTATCCATATAGGGAATACCAATTTCTGGACAACTCATCCCGCAGCGAATTAAGAAACGAGCCAGGGAAATTTCTAATAAGTTATCCCCCATGAAGAATACCGATTTACCCCGTATTAACTTGACATACTCTTCCAGGTTTTCCCAAATATGCGCTTCCCGTTCATCTAATCCTTTCGGTTCAATTCCAAACACCGAACAAATCTTCTCAATCCAGGCGCGAGTTCCATCGGGACCAATGGGGAACGGTGCGCCAATTAATTTACACTTACGGCGACGCATTAAGGTTGTCGCAGTGCGGCTTAAGAAGGGGTTGACACCAGAGACATAATACCCTTCTTCAATTACTGGAAGTTCAGTATACCGCTTCGCGGGTAACCAACCGGAAACTTTAATTCCTTGCTTCTTCAGTTCCAGAGTAAGGTTGGTTACCACGGGGTCAGGTAACGATCCAAATAGTACCAGGGGAGGATGATCCACATACTCCGATTCTTCAGCAGCAACGTCTTCTTTCTGGCGTCCAAAGTTGAGTAGTTTGGAAATCGCATTCCGTTCTTCTTTTTCCGCTTCTACCTTGGGTGCTTCTTTCGGACATTTGTGCGCCATCGCCGCGAGGACTGTATCTTCGCCTTGAGTGAAGGCATAGTCCAACCCATTCGCCCGCGCTGTCACAATGGGAATGCCAATCTCGCTTTCCAACTTCGGCGCTAACCCTTCCAAATCCATCTTAATGATTTCGGTGGTGCAAGTGCCAATCCAGACAATTACACTCGGGTTGCGATCGCGCTTAATCTGTAAACATAACCGCTTCAGTTCTTCGTAGTCATTTAATTGGGCAGAAATATCTCCTTCTTCCAATTCCGCCATCGCATAACGAGGTTCGGCGAAAATCATCACCCCCATAGCATTTTGTAGGAAATAACCACAGGTTTTTGTGCCAATCACTAAGAAGAAACTATCTTCAATCTTCTGATAAAGCCAAGCTACACAGCTAATCGGGCAAAATGTATGGTAATTTCCAGTCTCGCATTCAAACTCTAGGGATTGGGGGTTTTGAAGCGCAGTCATAAAAAGTTCTCCTCTTCTCGTTTCTCAGGAAAGTTTCTATCTATAAGAAGTCCAACGTCTTAGGGTAGGGCTGGATTCAGCCACAAGTGTAGGGGCGGGTTGTCGGGGCGGGTTTAGCCACTCAAACGACTTGTCACCGATAACTATCAACAAAACCCGCCCTTAACCCAATGTCTCAACGTCATAACCAATGACAAAGGACAAAAGACCAATTACACCATCATCAGGTCAAGTTCTTCTTCCTCTGACTTTACCTTGGGTTGTTGGGGATTCAGGTAGAAGTCAGACAGCAAGGAGAACAACTCGCGATCGGGGGAGTCGTTGGGAACCACACCTTCTGGACGTGCCAACACTTGATCTGCAATATTCAGATAGTAATCACACACAGGTGTCAGAGACGGATCAGTTTCTGCCATTTCAAAAATGGTTTTCCCTTTAACCCGAGAGATGCGAATATCTTCAATTAAGGGCAGAATCTCCAACACGGGAATGGGTACAGCTTCAATATACTTATCGATCAGATCCCGCTTCGAGGTACGATTGCCGATCAGCCCAGCGAGGCGCAAGGGGTGGGTGCGGGCTTTTTCACGTACAGACGCCGCAATTCGGTTCGCCGCGAATAACGCATCAAAGCCGTTATCGGTAACAATCATGCAGTAGTCGGAATAGTTCAGAGGCGCAGCGAATCCCCCACAAACTACGTCACCGAGAACATCAAATAGAATTATATCGTACTCGTCAAACGCATTAAGTTCTTTCAGTAGCTTCACTGTCTCACCGACAACATAGCCACCGCAACCTGCACCAGCGGGTGGTCCACCTGCTTCGACGCAATCAACGCCGCCATAGCCTTTATAGATAACATCTTCGGGCCAAACGTCTTCGTAGTGATAATCCTTTTCCTGAAGCGTATCGATAATCGTGGGAATTAAGAAGCCTGTCAGGGTAAAGGTGCTGTCATGTTTCGGATCGCAACCAATTTGCAACACCTTTTTGCCGCGTCTGGCTAAAGCTACGGAGATATTACAGCTTGTTGTGGACTTACCAATACCGCCTTTTCCATAAACTGAGAGTTTCACGCTTCGTTGTCTCCTATCGTTTGGATCAAAACTGAAATGTTGTCGTAGCTATTAAATGAGCTGGCATCTAGGTTTGGGCTGAGTCGTCAGCCGTTGCTTGCTGCCTGCTAATCGCATTATTGACATAACTCCCTGAGAAATGAAAGGGGGAGTTGGAATGAGATGGGGTTTAAGTATCCATCCAATCACGCCTATCAATGCTTAAAGGCTTTTATAGCTTCAGAGTGACTCTGAAGCCAATTTAAGCAAATTATTATAGTTTTGTGTATTTTATTTATATAAATGTGAACAAAAGCAAAAATACGGCTAATTGACTTCTAGCCTGACTAAGCTGGCTCACCTTAGTGATCTAACTCCAGCTCAACGCTGACGGGAAATCGGGGATATAGATGGGGTTTGACGCGATCGCATTCCCTAACCCTGAGACTCCCTGATCCCCAAAAACCCTTAATTTACGTCACTTAGAGAACGTGCGATCGCAGGTTTGGCGAACTCCGGCAAGATTGTTGTAAATAAAGATTAATTTTTGTGGCAGTGATGACACTCGCCGCGATCAGGAAGCCCTGGCATAGGTTAAAGCCTATGGTTGCGATATAAATATACCGATGCTCGAAAAACCAATGATGTTGAGATCGTTCACCGGAGAAAGGCAGGGCGGGTTTAGTCGCATCTGGGTGCAACTAAAAAGATAATCGTGAAACCCGCCCCTACGCACGCGCCAGGTTCCCTATTGTTTTATTGTTTTTTTGATAGCATCAGGATAACCACAACCCAATAGAAAAGCTACGACGCTTGTTTACTACTAAAATAAGATTACTAGCCCTCCTTTAACCTTAGATTCAACAGGAATAAAACCATGAAATTTATCAGCCCTAAAGTCGATTATGCCTTTAAAAAAATATTCGGCTCAGAACAAAGCAAAGAGGTTTTAATCAGTTTCCTCAATGCCATTATTTATAATGGAGACAAAATTATTCAATCCTTGACAATTGCCAATCCTTATAATCCAGGTCAGGCAATAACTCTAAAAGATACTTATTTAGACATAAAAGCTGTTTTAGCTAACGGTTCTGTTGTTATTATTGAAATGCAAATAGCGCGGGTAACAGCTTTTAGCAAACGAATTGTTTACAATCTGAGCAAAGCTTATAGCAATCAGTTAGGGATTGGGGAAAATTACCTGATTCTCAATCCAGTGATCGGCGTAACGATTACAGATTTCATCCTGTTTAATAACACCCCAGATGTGATCAATCAATTTGTTTTTCAGGAAAAAAACAAAAACTTTGAATATCCTGATCCAGAATTGCAGCTAATCTTCGTGGAGCTACCGAAATTCAAGAAAAGCTTGTCAGAGTTAACCAGTTTAAGCGATAAGTGGATTTACTTTCTAAAAGAAGCGGCTAGTCTCGATAATATTCCTAATAATTTGGGAGACGTGTCTGAGATAGAACTGGCTTTAAACATTGCCAACCAAGCCAAAATGACCGTAGAAGAGTTAGAAGTTGTGGAACGGCGGGGGATCATGTTGCAAGATGAGAAAGGGCGGATAACGTATGCGGCAGAACAAGGGGAAGAAAAAGGAAGAGAGAAAGGACGTTTGCAAGAAGCGATCGCTCTAGTTATGCGTCTACTTAACAAGCGTTTTGGAGAAGTACCAGAGGTGATAAGTACCAAGGTTGAACGTTTGCCTTTGCAAGACTTAGAAAATTTAACCGAGGAGATTTTAGATTTAAATCGTTTGGAGGATTTGGAACGTTGGTTAGACGAACATTCGCCATCTTAATCAGGTTTACTGTACCAAATCACCTTGGTTAACTTCCTTGTAGCGAGCAAGATGCTCGCACTACGGATAAGCTGTCACGCATTTTAATTGGGTATTAGTAGCGAGCAAGATGCTCACACTAAAAGGATGTGTCCTCTAGCTTGTTCTTTTATGCAACCGAACTAACGTTTCAATCGTTTACGTCGAGTACGACGCCGCAAGACTTTTGCTAATAGGATGGCTTCCCGTTCAGCTTTGAATAAATCTACCGATCGCGTCGTCAGTAGAAATGCACCCGATGGTTTGTACTGCACCAAAGGTAACTTCGTGATCTGATATTCACAGATGTTAGGAATAATCGCCTGTGTTGACGAATGCTGCATCTTCTGGAGTGTTTTCCAATCCGCATTCACTTGTGACGCGATCGCTTTAAGTTCTCGCAACGCGGCTTCTAACTCTGTCGATAGCTGATTGATGTGGAAGGCTTGAGACTCTAACCGTTTCCAGCCGTCTCTAGTTCGTTGCTGTAGCATCCGTACAGACGATTGAAGCTCAAAGGATAAAGGCGGTTGAGACTTCACGGGTTGAGGGGGTGCCTTGATTGCCTTTCGGGGAACTGGGTAAGGGGAACGGTAACGCCTGCGAGGTGGCTTTTTTAAGACGCGAGGGGGTTGACGCTGCATGAACTGGGAACGCAGGAATTGAAGTCCGGCTTGCAGTGTTTTCATGAGGATCACGCTGTAATTTGGTACAAATGTACTATATTGAACGTGAAATAGCAAGCTCTCCTCAATAAAGAACGCCACAACGAAGAATCCCCCCTTTTACTAGAAAAGAGGGGACTCCCAAGGAATATTTCTTCAAAGATAGACAGTTCAGTTAGTGCTTCTGTATAGAATTCGCTGGTTGAATAAGTGAGTTGAGTTTACCAGCACTTTTATAGTAAACCCCTAATTAGCGGGTTGACAATAAAAATCGGTCAATTTTACAAAAACTTTATAGATCTCTCGATCAGCTTTATCAGAACTTAATATTTAACATCTGACTATAGATAATTAGGGCGGCTAGGTGAACATTCTTAAAGCGAATGCACGTCCCCGCCGCCCTTGGGGTTATGACAAAAGGAATGATTACGGTGCTAAAGCGTTTCCGCGCAACAGACTACCAATCGTCTTGGCAGTAATTTTAAGCTGCACTAAAGGATTAGCAGGTACAACCGTTTTGTACAAATAACTGTCAAACGTGAGTCGCTGCACATCTAGATCTGAACACATCTCCACAAATGCTTCACGAGTCGCATCAGACCGATAGAAGACCGTTTGCAGAATATCCAGCACCTTATAGGTGATGCCATACTTCTTATCCCAGCGCTTGAGATAAAGCTTGAGGTCATCTTCCGTGGGAATGCGAGTTCCGCCATTGGAGGTTTCGACAATGGTTTCGGCGCACATCCGCGCGGATTTTGCGGCAAAGTAAATCCCTTCGCCAGACGATTTCGTCACCGTTCCCGCTGCGTCTCCAACTAACGCCACCCGACCAACGACTCGGCGAGGTCTGGGATGTTCTGGAATCGGGTGTGCTTCTACTTTGATGATTTCACCACCGACGAGTTTCTTGGCTGCACGAGCGCGAATCCCTGCCTGTAGCTTTTTAATTTTGGCTTGGTTCACCTTCATCGTACCCGTGCCAACGGCAACGTGGTCGTATTTGGGGAAAACCCAAGCATAGAAGTCAGGAGAAACGTCGTTACCTACATACATTTCTGCCAGGTCTTCATAATAGTTCATCATGTCCCCTGGCAGGCGAATCCGCTCTTGGAACGCGATCGCATAATTGTAGTCCCCAGCGTCAATTGCTTTAGCCACGCGGGAATTCGCGCCATCAGCACCAATCACTAGGTCTACTTTCAGGGTTTTTTGTACACCACTGAGACTCCCATCGGAATGGTCAGCGTAGTGAAGGGTATAGGGTTGTGTATTACTTGTGGGAATATCGAGTTTATGAACAGTGCCATTAATTAAAGTTGCACCCAACTTGGCAGCGCGGTTCCGCATGAAGCCATCTAGGACTTCCCGGCGGCACATGCCAATATATTCGTCTTCTTTTATCAGGTTGATGTCCACCTCTATATTCGATGGCGAGATCATCTTCATCTTTCTGACTCGCCGATCAATAATTTCAGGTGGCAGGTCAAATTCACTAACCATACAGAGCGGAATGGCTCCGCCACAGGGTTTAGCATTGTCTAGCTTACGCTCAAACAAGTAGGTTTCGATTCCAGCTTTTGCTAGAGTCTCTGCGGCAGACGAGCCAGCAGGTCCTGAACCAACAACCGCAACCCTTAGTGCAGGCATTTTTTCTCCCAATCGTTTTCGAGGTACGGATTGCATGGTATCACGGACTTTTGGCGATTTCATCCCCAATGTGCGATCGCGGCTCATTTTGAAACACAGCTTAACAATTACCTTCACAAAGCTTAATATTTTGTCCGTTGTCCTTGATCCTTCGTCCTTGGTCATTCCTTTGTCCTTTGTCCCAGCAAAGGTATCTGCATCGTTACAGAATAGTGATAGTGATAGTGCAGGCTTCCTCGCGTTTTAACCGAGGGATGAAACGAAGTAAATCGTCCAGCCAGCGAATTTATTCGCCAGTCCGTTTCTTGCGGATGATACTTGCTATGCTGGTATACAGTTAAACTGTGTTGGGTACGCTCTCGACCTAAGAGGATGTTCAAGTTCGTCTGACTCCCCTCCAACGAGAGAAGGGGATTGAAATTTGCATAAATTGTGGAGCTAGAGGCTGATTTATGCATTGGGATAGACCCGCATCATGTAAGACCTGTGAAGGCAGTGAGAATACCGAGGGACAATCGGAAATTTAAGCTTGAGGAGTGAGCTAATTGGCTCAAGTTATGCTTCGTAAGACCAAAGGTAAACCAATTCAATTTGTTGAAGTGGATAACCAGAGGCAGAATCAGCCCAAGAATCAGCCGTGTTTTAACCGGGTGAGTGTCAAAATTAAGACAACTGTTGAGTCCCATACTGATAAGTCAGCACCACCCTTGTCCCAACAACCGACAAGACAAATACTGGTATGTCAGCACCGTACTTGCCGCAAACAAGGTGCAGCCAAAGTCCTGGCAGCATTTCAGGCTTTACCTGTTAATGGGGTGACAGTGAGCGGTAGCCCTTGTCTGGGAGAATGTGGCAATGGTCCGATGGTCGTGGTTCTGCCCGAAGAAACATGGTATTGTCGGGTTCACCCCGATGAAGTCCCGACAGTGGTACAACGGCATATTAAAGACGGACAACCTGTGAAGGCGATGCTCTATCGGAAATATTATTGACCTTTGTTTGTAGGTTGGGAAAACGCAAGGAAACCCAACTCCAAGATCAGGCTGTTGGGTAAATAGCGGTTTCGAGAAGCAGAATGAAATAAGGGCGGGTTTTGTTGAAAGGTTATCGGTAGGATACAACAATTAAAGGCTAAACCCGCCCCTACTGATTTCCAGGGTACTCGTGGGTCAAAAAGGGAACATCCACAACGTCACCCTCAACCTCTCCCACCTGAACCTTAAGCCCAACGCCGCCAGCTTTGGTACGGATATAGGCTAAACCGATGTAACCTTGTTCCGTTGGCGTACAACTGGTTAACTTACCCACTTTTTCCCCATCCACGGTGACTACAGTTCCCGGTTCCACAGGTGCTGGTAAACGCACTCCCCACAATTGCTGCTTGACGCCTTTGTAAGTATTTAATCGCGCGATCGTTTCCTGACCGATATAACATCCTTTCTCAAAGGAAATCGTACTCCACAACCCCGCTTCTAGGGGATTATAATCCTCTGTTAGTTCATAATCAGGAAGCGGACGTCCTTGTTCAATTCGCAACTGCTGCCAAACGCGATCGCCCATTGGTATAGCATCGGCTGTAGTTAAGGTTTGCCATAGCTTTGCCGCATCGCTGGCGGGAACAATTAGGGTATATCCGGGGAGTGCTAAACCACTTCCTCTAGCCATTCGCACCTCTATATCATTCAGCGTGAGATGTTGATGACTGGGGTATGCCTCACCAATCGGCAACTGGACACCTAGCTTGGTCAAAAGGGTATCACAGTCAGATCCAACTAGACTAAAAATAGCAGTTTCATTGGAGATATCCGCCAATTCCACCCGATCCATGGGAAAGATATAGCGATCAAGCCATTCGAGTAACTGTTGACGCCGATTGGGGGATACCAATAGTAATACCGCCTCTTTCGTGACGTAAGCGGTGACCAGATCAATAGTACGGGCAGTTGAGGTCACAAACACGGTATCACAACCCTGTCCCGGTTTCAGGTTTTGGAAATCATTGGTACTCTGATTATGCAAAAAGCGCAGTCTATCCTCATCAGAGATTTTCAGCAATCCCCAATGGGATAAGTCAACTAAAGCCACCCCTTGACGCGCTGCTTGTAGGGCGGCTGTATCATTCCCGAAACTACTTGGTACTGGCACTTGGGCAACTGGCTCAAACGTTGCTCCGGCAATACGCTGCATCTCTTGTAAGGTTTGGCTCATACATCAAATCCTGTGGTTAACCCAATACGGCTTGGTTAATCAAAATTGTAGAGTAAAAGATGAACAGAATTTAACGTGGTTCAGTTTATTTCCACTGACCTACTTATACTTCTATTTAGTTCATCTATGATCAAAGATCATCCAAAGGATTGGAACGAGGATTGAAGGGACGATTTTGGGGTACTACCGTGAAATAAGGATTGAGGAACTCTTCCTCCACCCAACCTGAATGGTAATTCAGCTTAGTGGTCGTTTCTGTTAATTCCAATACTTCCAGATCACCCCGCAAGACGTTCATATTGGCAGGCTTTTCCCCTGTCCATTGATCCTGATCGGATACAATTCCCAGAGGTCCACCACCAAAGAAATTTAGGGCGACTTGATCAAAACCGCGCACAAAGCGATCGCCTTGCCAATGCCATTCATGTCCTGCCCAGTATAGAGGCGGTTGCCAGGGACGAGGTTGCCATGATGACCCATATTTCTCAGACCAAGAACTCGTCCCCTCGTCTAAGGTGACGGTAAAGCCATCCTCATACCGAACTTCATACCGCCCTTTTTGGGTTTGGTAGTCCAATGGAGACCACCATAACACCTCTACCGTGTCTCCCACCTGATCTGGGTCAAGGGTAACGGCTGGAGTTTCCGCTAATAAACGGCGGTAAATCGGCAATCCCTGACTCGGCAGTTTCGCCTTTGCTGCAAATCGCCAACACGACCAATTTCCAGGATTATCTGCCCCTTGCCAACGAACCTGGCAAACCCCGTTTCCAGTTCCCACCCAGAGGCGATCGCCTTCTAAGTGCAGTTGATCAGGAATTGCCCCAATAATCGGACTATTGCGGACGGTGTAAGAGGTAATTGTTCCGGATTTGAGACTCGGGGGAGAAGGACGATAGGCGACTAATCCCATTCCGGATAAATAGGGATTCCCTTCGCCACTGATTTGAGTTCCCAGCCAAAAGACTGGATTGCTAGGATCTCCGGCGATGACAAAATCAGTAATTTGTTGCCCTTGGATTTCTTCAGGTTGAATCACCACCAACTCATTCATATCGGGATTGTAACCAACCATCGTGGCGATACCACTAAATCCTTCCCCTTGTTCCGATGCGACTGACCAAAATAGGCGATCGGCATAACTGAGGGCGGAGGTAATTCGAGGAACTCCCAAGGAAAATCCGACTTCAGCCTGCCTTACCTGGTCTAAAGTATAGAGGGGGTGACGTTGGGGTTGTTCGCTATTGGGAGTAATCAGTTCAAAGACAACCGTTTCGGGTTCAATTCCTTGGGCTTCATTGCCAAAGGGATTCGGTTCGAGAATGACGCGATATTGATAAGATTTTCCGTTAAGTTCAATAGTTTGATAGGGGGGATTTTGCAGATTTTCTTGGAATTGTTCCGGATTATCCGTCGTCTCAGCTTCACTCGCTAAGGTTCCCGGTTCTACCGTCCAAGTGCGGTCAAATCGGCAAAATACAATATCATACTGCTGCGTCTGGAAGGTAATCGTATCAGCATCTGTAATAATATCGCGAATATGATAGTCAAATTGCTGATACACTCCCTGATCATTAGCAGAGGCGATCGGTACGGGTTCAGTTTGGCTAGGGCAATTAGCGGGATTCCTGATGGCTTGAGAGGAAATGTTCACCGGGGTGGTGCAACTCTGGAGTAATCCGATAATCGCAAAAATAGGTAAGATAGGTTTCATAGAAAAAGCACCAGAACTATTATTTATCAAGACGAATTTTAGTGGTTAACGTTCCTTTTTGTCATTGGTCATTGGTCATTGGTCATTTGTATTCCTCGCGAAGCGTCAATCAAACTACGTCACGAGACAGGAAATGGGCAACCTATTTGTAGGGTGCGTTAGCGAAGCGTAACGCACCTTTACCCTACTTAGTCTTAATCGCTACTTGGTTCAATTTGCCCCGATAAAAGCCATTTCATTTATAATTCCGGAGAAAATTGCCCCACTCCACCGCCAGAGGAATTTCGGTAAACGGAACCTGAATCGTGGATTCTGGCAGGAGAAACTCTAGTGCGATCGCGCGACTTTTTTTGGGCGGATTCTCTAAGGTAACAATTTGCCCATCAACTACCAGTTTAATGCTTTGGACATCATTCAGAGAAAATGTTTCTATATCCACCGGACCCGAACGAGTCGGTTTTCCCCAGGTCAGATTCTTCCCCTTTTGTCCCAGTACCGCATAAATATCATATTTTGCCCGTTCAAATTGTTCTGCCCATACACGATATGCCTCAACTTTTTGATATTCATTCCAACCTGACCAAGCTAGCCAAATAAATACAGCGAGTAAGGGTAACCAGAGTAAACCACGTTCCATGTTCTTGTTAATCTACTAAATAAACCAAAATATTCTAAGTAGTCGGACACAACAAAACAGCACGTCCACGCTGGTTTTGTTAACCAGCCTCAACAGGGTAAGCTTATCTAATTTAGTATAAATTGTACTTGACAAAAGTCAGAGTCATTGTGGAGCAAGAGGAAGGGTTTGCGATCGCGTCCTGGATATGGGTCAACCTGACTTGCACAAGCAAACCGATAAAAAATGTACTTGACATAGCTAGCTTGCATAAGTGAGATTACATTTCCTAATGTAACAGATTTGTAAGGGTTTCAGCCCCATTCAAAGAGCCAACGTGCCAAATTGGGATGCTCCCAACTATCTTGCCTTTGTTACGCAGGTGTTGGAACTTGCTGATAACTTTGATTATGAGGAGATTCTGAAATTAATTGATCAGTATTATGATTATGGCGGAAAAATGACTACCTGCTAGGGCGATTGAAATCGCAGCTAAACAAATGTATGCGAAGCCTTCCCGAAGGGTAGTCCGCCTGCGCGAACTGAGTTATAATCGGGGTACCTAACCCAAATTGGGTATGACGAATGACAAACGTTTTAATCATTTTCACCGACTTAGATGGCACATTTCTAGATTCTGAGACTTACAGTTATCAGAATGCTATTCCAGTTCTCAATACCTTAAAGAATAATCAGGTTCCGGTTATTCCGGTTACCAGTAAGACACGCCTAGAAGTCGAAACGCTACGCCAATCCCTACAAATCAATGATCCGTTTATTGTGGAAAATGGTAGCGGTATCTTTGTTCCCCTCGATCATAACGACTTAACCTTACCCAAAAGTAACCAATGGGGGGATTATTATCTGCATCGCTTAGGTTGTACTTATGCTGAAGCAAGACTTGGATTAGAGAAAATAGCCACCGCCCTCAATGAACCCTTGCAGGGATTTGGGGATATGAGTGAAGCCGAGATTTGTAACTTGACAGGGTTGTCCTCCGATGAAGCCAAACAAGCCAAGGCGCGGGAGTTTACCGAACCCTTTGTGACTCCTAAGAAGGTAACACCAGAACGCCTTAACGAAATTGTACAAGACTTAGGATACCGGATAGTTGTTGGCGATCGATTTTGTCATTTGATTGGTGCTGGAGCAGGTAAAGGAAAAGCGGTACAGTGGTTAGTAGATTCCTACCAATCTGCTCGACCCGATGCCAAAATTACTACCCTGGGTTTAGGCAATAGTCCCAATGACTTGGAGATGCTGGAAGCGGTGGATAGTCCGGTAATTGTTCCTGGAAATAAAGGCATTCATCCCGGCTTATCCGGTAAAGGATGGCAAGTCGCACCCGCACCCGGTTCTCAGGGTTGGGCGGAAGCGGTAAGAGAGGTTGTCTGGGGGGAGCAAGGGTAGATGGGGAAGATGGGGAAGATGAGGGAGAGTGTGTAGGGGCGGGTTTCACTACTATTTTTTTGGTTATACCCAGATGTAACTAAACCCGCCCCGACTAAATGACAAATGACAAATGACGATTTTCACCGTTAGCTTTTATTGTGTCCACCTATTTAATGTGAGTATATAGTTGATCACGTCGTAAAATCCGCCACAGGTGTTCGGTTGCACTCACTAGGCGACGGCTAAGAGATTGATTAAAGTAAGAGAAGAGATAAGAGATAGGAAAGCAAACGACACTACCCATTTTCAATTATCACCATGAACAATCTGCCCAATCGAGTTCCAGAATTATTTGATCACGAAGGCGAAGGCGGTAACTTACTCTGGCAATATGTCCAGTCTCTGCATCCAGAAACCGTTGCCCAACTCTCTAAACCCGATCCGGAAGTGGTTCAGGTGATGGAACGCAACTTAATCGGAATGTTAGGCACACTCCCTCACGAACATTTTAATGTCACTGTTACAACTAACCGCGAAAATCTGAGTCGGTTATTAGTTTCTGCGATGATGAATGGTTACTTTCTCCGCAATGCTCAACAACGCATGGAATTTGAAACGTCGCTGCACAAAGTCGCAGAAATGCATGATCATTAATTGATAACCTGTGAACTCAGGACGAAGGACGAAGGACAAAGGACAAAGGACAAAGGACAAAGGACAAAGGACAAAGGACAAAGGACAAAGGACAACCTTGTCATCTGCCATCAGAAGTGAGATGATCACTCAAAATGAGTGGTAAAATTCCCTGATGGCTAACCCTTTTCCCCAGAAAACTCCCAGTGAACCCTTGAATTTGCCCACCAAACTCGCTTATGGAGTTGGAGAACTGGGAGGAGAGATTCCGGGTAATATCTTAGTCTTTTTCTTGCTGTTTTTCCTCACCAATGTCGCGGGGTTAAATCCCACCTTGGCGGGGAGTGTTTTGCTGATTGGCAAGGTTTGGGATGCGATTAATGATCCGATGATCGGGTATTTGAGCGATCGCACTCGTTCTCCTTTAGGGCGGCGTTACCCCTGGATGCTGATCGGGGCGATTCCCTTGGGGATTGGCTTTAGCTTACAGTGGTTTGTTCCGCCTACCTCGAATCAATGGCTACTGTTTGCCTATTATGGCGGAATTGGGATTCTATTTTATGCCGCGTTTACCTCGGTTGTTCTCACCCATAATGCGTTAGCGGCTGAACTCACTCAAAGCTATGATGAGCGCATTGGTTTAATTGGCGTTAAAGCCGCGTTTAGTATCGGTGCGAGTATTTTCTCCCTGGGTTTAGCCCAGATTATTTTTGCCCAATTTGATGATCCGTCTCAAGAGTATCGGATTCTGGGAACAATTTGTGCAATCGTCGCCACGTTAGCGATTTTCCTTTGTGTTTGGGGAACCTATAAGCGTTATAAGCAAATCGAAGCCCAACGGGAATCCGTGACTCAAGTATCTTTTTTACCCATCACCCAACAGTTTCGGATTGCGTTCAGTAACTTCCCTTTTATTTGTGTAATTGGGATTTATTTGTGTTCTTGGTTAAGTCTGCAAACAACGGCGGCGATTCTCCCCTATTTTGTGATTCATTGGATGGGATTACCGGATCACCACTTTACCCAAACCGCGCTAACCGTTCAAGGGACAGCCCTAAGTATGACATTTGTCTGGAGTGCGATCGCGAAACGTGTGGGTAAACGGGCTATCTATGGCATGGGTATCCCGTTTAGCTTATGCGCGTTGCTGGGACTGTGTTTTTTACAACCCAATCAAGTGGGATTAATGTATGTTCTGGCGGTATTTGTGGGGCTGGGTTTGTCTACGGCTTATATTGTACCCTGGTCAATGCTTCCTGATGTTGTTGATTTCGATGAACTTAACACCGGACAACGACGGGAGGGTATTTTCTACGGATTAGTTGTACAAATACACAAAATTGCCGTCGCGATCGCACTATTCCTCGTGGGTAAAGCCTTAGATATGTCGGGGTTTATCTCCAGCACATCTGAACAGTTACCCACGACTCAACCAGAATCAGCGTTGTGGACGATTCGTCTGTTGATTGGTCCGATTCCCGCTATTGTCCTCATGGGCGGTTTAGCTTGGGCGTACTTCTATCCGATTAGTCGTTCCTTCCATGGCGAAATCCTCCTAAAACTCATCGAACGCCGGAATAGGGAAGATGGGGGAGATAGGGGAGATAGGGGAGATAGGGGAGATAGGGGAGATAGGGGAGATAGGGGAGATAGGGGAGATAGGGGAGATAGGGGAGATAGGGGAGATAGGGGAGATAGGGGAGATAGGGGAGATAGGGGAGATAG